>NZ_JFHL01000028.1 GCF_003664995.1 Mesotoga sp. BH458_6_3_2_1
CAAAACAAAAAGGAGAGTCAAAAAGACTCTCCTCTTGTATAACATCTGGGCGATACCTACTCTCGCATGCAGTTGCCCACATACTACCATCGGCCCGAGACGGCTTAACTGCCGGGTTCGGTATGGAGCCGGGTGTTTCCCGTCCCGGTATCTTCACCCAGAATATCTGTTCACTCAAGAGTACATAGGGAAATATAAGGTAAAGGAATCGGATTATTAGTACTGGTCGACTGAACACTTCACAGTGCTTACATCTCCAGCCTATCTACGTCCTCTTCTCGAACGATCCTGAGAGACCTAGTCTTGAAGCGTGCTTCCCGCTTAGATGCTGTCAGCGGTTATCACTCATGAACGTAGCTACTCAGCTACTGCCGCTTGCACGACAACTGATTCACTAGAGGTCCACTAACCCCGGTCCTCTCGTACTAGGGGCTACCCTTCTCAAGTCTCCTACGCTCGCAACAGATAGGGACCGAACTGTCTCACGACGTTCTGAACCCAGCTCACGTACCGCTTTAATAGGCGAACAGCCTAACCCTTGGGACCTGCTCCAGCCCCAGGATGCGATGAGCCGACATCGAGGTGCCAAACACTGCCGTCGATATGAACTCTCGGGCAGTATAAGCCTGTTATCCCCAGGGTAGCTTTTATCCGTTGATCAACGGCCTTTCCACTCAGGGCCGCAGGGTCACTAGGGCCAGGTTTCCCTCCTGTTCGACCTGTCAGTCTCACAGTCAAGCTGGCTTTTGCCCTTACACTCTATGGTTGATTTCCAACCAACCTGAGCCAACCTTAGCGCGCCTCCGTTACTCTTTTGGAGGCGACCGCCCCAGTCAAACTGCCCACTTAGCAATGTCCTTGCCGTGCTCTCCACACGTGCAAGTTAGTACTCCGTTGTATGGAGGGTAGTATCCCACCGTTGGCTCCCCCGATCCTGGCGAACCGGGTTCTACGCCTCCTACCTATCCTGTACACCATACAACAAAGCACAATACCAAGCTACAGTAAAGCTCCATGGGGTCTTTCCGTCTAGTTGCGAGTCCTGGGCATCTTCACCCAGACTGAAATTTCACCGGGTCTCCTGTTGAGACAGTGCAGCGATCGTTACGCCATTCGTGCAGGTCGGAACTTACCCGACAAGGAATTTCGCTACCTTAGGACCGTTATAGTTACGGCCGCCGTTTACTGGGGCTTCGGTTCAAAGCTTCGCTTACGCTAACCTTTCCCCTTAACCTTCCAGCACTGGGCAGGCGTCAGACCCTATACGTCTTCTTATCGAATTCGCAGAGCCCTGTGTTTTTGGTAAACAGTCGCCGCTGCCTTGTCACTGCGACTCCAGTCAGCTCTTAACCAACCAGAGTACCCCTTCTCCCGAAGTTACGGGGCTAATTTGCCTAGTTCCTTAACAGGAGTTATCCCGCTCCCCTTAGCCTTCTCAGCTTGCCTACCTGTGTCGGTTTTCAGAACGATTGGCTCAACACTCAAACGCTTTGCGATGCTTTTCTCGACAGTATGAACTCAACATTGTTGCTCCCGAAGGAACTCCCATTCGTCCCTCACCCTCCTGCGGTGGATTTCCCTGCCGCGATCTTCGGACTAGAAACTTAGACGCACTATGCAACTAGTACGCAACGCCTATCCTCCTGTGTCACACCCCAAAACTCATGTTACGCCAGTACCGGAATATTAACCGGTTTCCCATCGGTTACCCCTTTCGGGTTCCCCTTAGGGTCTCGACTAACCCTGGGTGGACGAACCTTCCCCAGGTACCCTTAGGCTTTCGGGGGGAGAGATTCTCACTCTCCTCTCGTTTACTCATGCCTGCATTCTCTCTTGTGTCTCGTCCAGCAGCCCTCACGGGTCTACCTTCTCCCTACAACACAATGCTCCTCTACCAACAGTTTCCTGTTCCACAGCTTCGGAGGATAGCTTTAGCCCCCTTACATCTTCGGCGCGGTGAGTCTCGACTAGTGAGCTGTTACGCACTCTTTTAATGATGGCTGCTTCTAAGCCAACATCCTAGCTGTCTTTGACTCTCCACTTCCTTTAACACTTAGCTATCTCTCTGGGCCCTTAGCTGGTGGTCTGGGCTGTTTCCCTCTCGACTACGGACCTTATCGCTCGCAGTCTGTCTCCTGCACTTTGAGTAGAGGTATTCGGAGTTTGACTGGGGTTGGAGGTCGCCCCCCTAGCCCAATCAGTGCTCTACCCCCTCTACTAACCATGCAAGGCCGTGCTTAGACACGTTTCGAGGAGTACCAGATATCACCGAGTTCGGTTAGCTTTTCACTCCTATCCACAGGTCATCCAATAGCTTTTTACTGCTAACTGGTTCGGTCCTCCAGTGGGTGTTACCCCACCTTCAACCTGCCCATGGATAGCTCACCCGGTTTCGGGTCTATCGCAACTGACTTCCGCCCTATTAAGACTCGGTTTCCCTTCGGCTTCTCCTCTCTCGGATTAACCTCGCCAGTTACGGTAACTCGCAGGCTCATTAATCAAAAGGCACGCGGTCGCACTTTCGTGCTCCCACTTATTGTAGACTCACGGTTTCAGGTACTCTTTCACTCCCCTCCCGGGGTGCTTTTCACCTTTCCCTCACGGTACTTTTGCACTATCGGTCAGCAGGTAGTATTTAGCCTTAGAGAGTGGTCTCCCCAGATTCACACGGGATTTCTCGTGCCCCGCGCTACTCGGGATATATCCAAGGATAGCCTCTGACTTTCGCCTACAGGACTTTCACCTTCTCCGGTCTATCTTCCCAGATTGTTCGACTAGTCTTTAGCTTCTCCCGGCCCTGTACGGTCAGGCCCGCATATATCCCTCTACCCCTATATAGCAACGCCCGTACGCTTACACTATATAGGTTTAGGCTCTTCCCGTTTCGCTCGCCGCTACTCAGGGAATCTCTTCGATTTCTTTTCCTCTCGCTACTAAGATGTTTCAGTTCGCAAGGTTCGCTTCCTTTTCAGGATACTAGACATCTCTGCCTAGTGGGTTTCCCCATTCGGGCATCCGCGCTTCTATGGTCGCTTGCACCTACACGCGGCTTTTCGCAGCTGGCCACGCCCTTCTTCGCCTCCCGCTACCAAGGCATCCTCCGTGAGCCCTTTATACCTTTACCTTCTTTTCATGACTCGCTTCTTTCTTCTTTTCCCTATGTACTTGTCAATGACCAGAAAAATCACTCAAAGATGGATAGCAATCCGATGTAAACTCCTTAGAAAGGAGGTGATCCAGCCCCACCTTCCGGTAGGGCTACCTTGTTACGACTTAGCCCCCCTTGCCAATCCCACCCTAAACAAGCTCCCTCCTTACGGTTAGGATACTCATCTTCAGGTGTTACCAACTCGGGTGGCTTGACGGGCGGTGTGTACAAGGCCCGGGAACGTATTCACCGCAGCTTGGCTGATCTGCGATTACTAGCGATTCCGGCTTCATGCAGGCGGGTTGCAGCCTGCAATCTGAACTGGGGGTTGGTTTGAGGATTTCCTCCACATTGCTGTCTCGGTCCCTTCTGTCCAACCCATTGTAGCGCGTGTGTCGCCCAAGATATAAGGGGCACGATACCTGACGTCATCCCCCCCTTCCTCCGCCTCGTCGGCGGCGGTCCTCCTAGAGTGCCCGGCCTTACCGCTGGCAACTAAGAGCAGGGGTTGCGCTCGTTGCGGGACTTAACCCAACACCTCACGGCACGAGCTGACGACGGCCGTGCACCACCTGTGCTGACTCCACACAAAGTGTGGTCGTTCCTCTTTCAATTCACTACTATCAGCATGTCAAACCTTGGTAAGGTCCTTCGCTTAGCATCGAATTAAACCACACGCTCCACCGCTTGTGCGGGCCCCCGTCAATTCCTTTGAGTTTCACCCTTGCGGGCGTACTCCCCAGGCGGTTCACTTATCGCGTTAGCTTTAGCACGGAAAGCTTTCCGCTCCCCACACCTAGTGAACATCGTTTAGGGCCAGGACTACCGGGGTATCTAATCCCGTTCGCTCCCCTGGCTTTCGAGCATCAGTGTCAGAACCGGCCCAGAAAACCACCTTCGTCACCGGCGTTCCTGCCAATATCTAAGGATTTTACCCCTACACTGGCAGTTCCGTCTTCCTCTACCGTCCTCAAGCCTGGCAGTTTCAACTGCAAGTCCGGAGTTGAGCTCCGGGTTTTCACAGTCGACATGTCAGGCCACCTACGCTCCCTTTACGCCCAGTGATTCCGGGTAACGCTCGCCCCCTACGTATTACCGCGGCTGCTGGCACGTAGTTAGCCGGGGCTTTCTAGTAAAGTACCATCCCTCCATGTAGCTTTCCACTCTACATGGCATTTTTCCCTTACCACAGCAGTTTACAATCCGAAGACCTTCTTCCTGCACGCGGCGTCGCTAGATCAGAGTTGCCTCCATTATCTAAAATTCCGCACTGCTGCCTCCCGTAGGAGTAGGACCCGTATCTCAGTGTCCTTGTGGCCGGCCACGCTCTCACGCCGGCTATCCGTCGTTGCCTTGGTAGGCTCTTACCCCACCAACTAGCTGATGGTCCGCGGGCCGCTCCTCTGCCGATGCTGTTGCACCTTTCTCCTCTCGGTCTTATGCGGTATTAGCTGTCCTTTCGGTCAGTTATCCCCCTGCAGAAGGTACGTTCCCACGTGTTACTCACCCGTTCGCCACTCTATGTGTTGCCACATACCGTTCGACTTGCATGTGTCAAGCACGCCGCCAGCGTTCACCCTGAGCCAGGATCAAACCCTCCATCCATGACTCATTTTTTTGAAACTCGCTGGATTGCTATCCATTTTTCAATGACCCTTCTTCCTCGCTCGTCCTTCTCGCTAACGCTAACTTCGCGTCAGCAATTCCTATACTACCAGTACCCCTTTCCATTGTCAAGTTACAGGTTCGTTTCCT
>NZ_JFHL01000029.1:300000-387387 GCF_003664995.1 Mesotoga sp. BH458_6_3_2_1
AGGGAGCAGAACTAATTGAGAGTCTTGGGTCGGATCTTAGCAACGTGAGGATTGTGGGGGGAGGTTCAAGGAGCGATACGTGGTGCCAGATCATTGCAGACAATCTTGGCAAGTCGATCTGGTTACCAGAAGTTGATGAGGGTCCGGCATATGGATCGGCACGTCTCGCTGCAGGAGCTGTTGGGATCGATTCCTCTTCATGGATTAGGATGAAAAAGGAGTATAGGCCGAGTGAGAGTGCTAAGAAAATCTATGACAGTGTTTTCAGCATTTATAAGAAGCTTTATCGGAGCATAAAAGATAACTATAGAGAGATAAGTGAGTTGCAGGAAAGAATAGTTGATTGAAAGGAGGAAGTGGAATGGGCATTTTCGACAAGATAGAGAAGATCCAGTACAAGGGGCCTGACAATCGCGACCCCATGGCTTTTAGTTTTTACAACCCTGACGAAGTTATAATGGGGAAAACTATGAGGGAGTACTTGAGGTTCGCTATTGCCTTCTGGCATACATTCCAGGGAGATGGACTGGACATGTTTGGCAAGCCTACTATGAAAAGAAACTGGGATTCGGTTCAGGATCCGATGACTCTCGCAAAGCTTAAGATCGATGCGGTATTTGAACTCTGTGAGAAGTTGAGTGTTGACTACTTCTGTTTTCACGATCGCGACATTGCACCTGAAGGAGAAACTCTGAGAGAAACCAACAGTAAGCTCGATCAGGTTGTTACTCACATTGTCGATCACCTGAAAACAAGTGAAGTCGGCATACTGTGGGGAACTGCAAACCTCTTCGCCAATCCGAGATTCATGCACGGGGCAGCTACTTCCTGCGATGCAGATGTCTACGCCTACGCTGCTGCCCAGGTGAAAAAAGCAATTGAAGTTACTAAGGAGTTGGGCGGAAAGAACTACGTATTCTGGGGTGGAAGGGAAGGCTACGAAACCTTACTGAATACGGATATGGGCTTCGAAATGGACAATTTAGCGAGGTTCTTCCACATGGCGGTCGACCATGCCAGGGAGATCGGTTTTACTGGTCAGTTTCTCATTGAACCCAAGCCTATGGAACCTACGAAGCATCAGTACGATTTTGATGTTGCTAATGCATTGTCTTTCTTAAGAAAATATGGTCTAGAAGGGCATTTCAAGTTCAATGTCGAGGCAAATCATGCAACTCTTGCAGGGCATACCTTTCAGCATGAACTAAGATTTGCGCGGATCAATGGTTTGCTTGGAAGCGTAGATGCCAATCAGGGAGATTCGCTGCTGGGATGGGATACGGATCAATTCCCAACAGACGTCTACTCAACAACCCTCGGAATGTACGAGATAATCAAGAACGGAGGGCTGTACCCCGGTGGTCTGAACTTCGACGCTAAGGTAAGAAGAGGTTCATATGAAGAGCGAGATCTTTTTGTGGCTCACATTGCCGGTATGGATACATTTGCTCTGGGCTTGAAAGCTGCTGCCAAACTGATAGATGAAGGGACTCTCGAAAGGCATCTTAAGGAAAGGTACGGGAGCTTTGAGACTGGAATTGGGAAAGATATCTTAGAAGGTAGAGCCAGTTTTCGATCGCTTGAAGAGTATATTATCGACAAGAAGAACCCTCTTCCAGAACCATCAAATCAGGAATACCTCGAGAGGCTTCTGAACTGGGCAATAATCGCTGCCGGTAAATAAGGGCCCAGAGACTTATGTGATTTAGAAAGAGCAGCCAAACGGACTGCTCTTTTTTTCTTGAGAGAGACACTACGGGTACCTTATAATGACCTCTAATTGGTCCAAAATGGCGGTGATGTCAAGTTCTTTGCAGGGACGAGAGCTATAGAGTCCCGTAAATCAAATTGGGAAGTTTTCTGCTCAAAAGATAGTTGTTCACTGCGTATCAAAAGACGTATGTGTGATAGAATTCAGGACAAAACGCCTTTCAGAGCGGACACTCTCCGCCGCGTGAGCAAAGATTCAGTGGAAGTCCTTCTTCGTTGATCGTCTAGGAAAATGAGCCCATTCATCGAAAGAGCAGTTGCAAGCTCTAGAGCAAAATGAGTAGAATTCCGTTATGCTGAAATGAGGTCCGTTCTTGAAGTGTTCAACACACCCCGTTAACGATGGAACCGTTGATATCCCTCTTTAGAGCTCATCATTACCCACATTGTCTTTCTGGAGCTCAATCATCTTATCCTCAGTTCCAGAATTGGCTAGAATACTCGCGTCTCTTCAGTCTCCCCTCTCTCTTTTTCTCTAGCGCTCTTAAAAGAACCTGGATTCGTAGCGTCAGAATTAGAGCCGCTTTCCTCTCTTGCGAGGATTCAGTTTACGGCTCCTAAATGTTATCTCATCAAGTCGGTATCGCGCACGCCCGATACATATAGAGATGACAGGAATGAACATAGAGGTTAGAAAGGCATCATTACCCACATTGACTTTTCTGGAGCTCAATCATCTTGTTCCTCAATTCCAGAATCGGCTAGAATAATCGCGTCTCTTCGGTCTCCCGTCTCTTTTTCTCTAGCTTTCTTAAAAGAACCCGGACGCGTAGCGTCAGAACTAGAGCTGCTTTTCTCTATTCACTTTGGCCTCTTAAGTCTTGTTGCCTCCTGCGAAGCAGCATCACTTCCCCAGATGCTACTCTGGGCATCACTTCTGGTCTTTCCAGATCCTACACCCCACAACCCCAGACCCGGCTCTTCATGGCTCTTGATCTAAATCCCCGCTTGAGCGGGGGGGACCGCTTGCGGTGGGGAGTGTGCACGTCTCTTTGAACAACGTTTAGAATAGGTTGGCCTGTTCGAAATTGAACTGCAAATTTATTCTTCACGTTATTTGGTCTGTGATCCATATGTATGCTCCTAGCAGAGACCAAGAACTAACATCGAGCGACCACGCACATCGGACTATTTCAGAGCATTGGCTTTTCTCGTCTACAAAGACCTACACCCTCCGCCACTTCGTGGCCCTCCTCCCTCAAGGGAGGATTTAAGATCAGGAGCCAAATACAAATTTGCGCAAGAAGCAGCTAATTGATGGTATATGACTCCCTGACTCATGTGTAATGAAGAGCTCTCAAGAGTGGATTTAGGAGCGAAGATAAGAGTCAACGAGAAAGATCATTTTTCGAGAGTTCGCTGCGCTCACGAGAAGGTGAGAAATAGAAAAGCCAGTCAGCCTCCGCCTGGCCAGTCTTTGCTTTGCAAAGGCTAGTTCCGAGTTCGTCGGGCGAAAGACTCGCCCACCGACTAGAGGATTGTCAGATAACGAGAACAAGAGAAAACTGTCATCTGTAGAGCCTGCTCTGAAAGTTTGCCCCAAAATTCTCCTGTTTTGGGTTCCTGTTCAGGGCCTCTGTACAGGATCTAGCTTCTAAGAAGCGTTGCACGCTGATGAAAACTGCGTAGCCAGTCAACGGTTCAGCGTTCTCCGAGACCTTCGTCAAGATCAAACCCGAGATCTTGAAACAAGTTTGGGATGACAGCGAATGTTTATTCCGAAAAGGATAGATTCCATCATTCCGACAAAGCTGGTCGGAATCTCGATACTATTGCTTCACGGCTCTCCTCGACGAACGGAGAACCGTCCAACGGCCAACCAGTTCCTTTGCTCTTTCCAACCTCTTACCACTGACCTCTACCCTCGGTTTTTCGAAGCCCAGATCCTGAACAGGAGCATTTCAGTGACAGAATAAGTTCGTTCTTATCAGATAACTTTAATTTGCTTGCACTTTTTCTTTGGTTTTTGCCTCCTGGTGCTTAAGCGCCAGCATCACTTCCCCGGATGCTCTTCCGGGCATCACTTCCTCGCGCCAGCGAGCCTCACTTCCTGCCGGAGGCAGCATCACTTCTGATCTTGATGCCACCAACCCCCGACCTCCGACCCCGGCCTTTTTGGAACTCACATCTTGGAACTTGCAACTGTTCTTTTCGGCGAACGGAGAGCCGTCCAACGGCCAACCAGTTTCTTTTGCTCTTTCCGATCCCCTACCCCGCACCCGCTAATACGAAATGATCCAGAATCCTGAGTCAATCTCGGGATGCCAACTTACGTTTATTTAAAAGCCTAATATGATGTTATGTGAACTTTTCCACATCCCGTTCCTTCATCTTCGATGCCTCTTGTTCGGCTCCTTGCCCATATCGCTGGAAAGAAAAATCGCAGACGTTTAATCGGTTTTCTAGGTATCTTTCCTGACCGTAATCCCTATTGGCTTCTGCCAAGACGGTTGCTACCTGTTTCTCTTTGTCGGAGTTATTCTGCAGAGAATTAACATTTGAGGAATTGATTTGTCTTTTCAGAAGTGAGAAGATCTAACCAGTGTGCTTGAGGAGGTAGTTTTGTTGATTAGCGGGTTACCGTTTGATGATCTATACAAAAAAGCAAGCGAGATTCAAGAGATTTTGGATTCGGTTGAAGAGACAATTAGGAATGTCCAGCTTGAGACAGGTCTTAGATGTCCCCCTTCTTGCAGGGAGTGTTGCAAGACTTCCGGTGATGTCATTCAAGTTACTGTCACGGAATTTCTTCCTCTTTCTTTGAGACTCTGGAATGAAGGAAAGGCCAATCAGTTACTTGAGCGACTTGATTCAGTTTACGACAGTGATCAGTGTATTCTCTTTGAAAGTTCCTCAGCCATAAGTGAAGAGGGTGGATGCACAGAATACTCAAGTAGACCACTCCTCTGCAGATTATTTGGTTTTTCCGGAATTATCAACAGATTGGGACAGGTAACCCCTGTAGTTTGCAAGCACATGAAAAAGCACTGTCCGCTATCTGTAAAGAATCTATTTGGAAAACTTTCTTGTGGGTTGGAGATCCCCGTCTTTGCTGACTATTCGAGCCAGATTAGAGGAATTGATCCATATATGGGTGCAAACACATTCTCAGTCAACTTAGCACTAAGAAGGGCCCTTGAATATGTGGGGCTGAGGTTTGACTTCACTGGAAGAGGTTACGACAGAACTGCTTGATTTTCTTGTTAGTCACTCGACAGAAGTATCAATTATGAAATTACGGTAGTAGAATTCTCTTAAAGAAGTCATGAGATCTGAGACTGTGATAACTTGGAGGTGTACGTATGAAGAGAATTTTTTTTATGCTGCTTATAGTGCTTTGCGCTGCAACCCTTATGGCGCAGCTTGGACTCAGAACCCTTACCCCTGAACCGACCGAAACAGCGGATGCAACGGAAACCGAAGTTGATTCTCCTGATTCAGAAGGACTTACTACTCTAACTCTACGAACAGTTGATTCTCTATTGGCAAGTTTCAGAGATGGATGGAAAGCTCCCGATGACAGCACCTGGAAGGTCGAACTAATAGGTCCTACTGAGATAATGATACCTGGAGATTTCTCGATTTTTCAAGAGAAATCCGGCTTGAACTACGACGTTCAGGTCTATGACAAAGACGAATTGCTGTTTGGTAGACTTTTCTTTTACCAGCTTGAGTCCTACGAACGAGATGAGCTACTCCAGGCAGTAGTGACCTCCCTGTATGGTGAAAACGCTTCGACGGAGAAGAGTTACGAAGAGACTGCAGAGCTAGACAATGGGCTTGCAGTGTATCTAGCATCTCTTAAAGTGAAATCGGAAGTAGATTACCCGTTCATTATTGTGTATTATCCGTCTGAAGAGGTTGGTATTACTGAGCCTGGCCCTGTCACAATGTTTGTTTTCGAACCTACAAACTACTCAGGTGCCGATCTCGAAAAAGCCAAAGAGATCATCGCGGGAATTGTGGGAAGCTTCATCACTGATGAAGAAGAGCCTGAAAAAGTGGATGTCGTGCTCCCCCCAGAAGAAGAGGAACATACCGATCCTTTCATAAGAATGGTGGATTCGTTGCTTAGTGAAGACGACATAGAGTTCTCCATTGATGATTGGATAGAGGTAAATGGAGAGTATTTCGGGTTCATGATGCCCCCGGAGTTTTCCGTTGAGTTCTACTTGTCAGATACTTTTGAAGTTGCTGATCTGGGACTGCGTGGAACGATTGTGGGAAAGGTCTTTGTTGGTGAATCTCCTGAGACATTGTATACGAACGAGGTGCTGGATGAGTTTGTATATCAGTATCTTGGTGGTTTTGGAGACTATGAGATAGTTGATGAATATGCCGGCAATATAGATGGGGAATCTACTATAAGCATCTTTGCTCTAGACTTTTCAGGGCAGCTTTGCTGGCTTGCTCTCTTCTCTGAATCCACTGATGTTGATATTTTTGGTCCCGGAGAATACTTTGTACTCGTAGCTCTCGCCGATTCAGAGGACGCTTTTACCTGGGCAGAGTGGTACACTGGCATCCTTGCAACATTGGACTTCTAGTTTTCCGTTCAGCAGAATAGATGTATCTATGGGAGACGCTGACGCAACAGAAGCGTCTCCCTGTTTCTGAAAGGAAATTCCACTTCATTTAGCTGAATTGTCCTCGGTCGCTTCTTCATCTGTGTCAAATAGCCACTGTAGGAATTGAACAAAACCGCTTCCAGCTGACTTTATTGTGGTCTTAAGTGCTTCAGCGGCGGTTCTGGCGTCTTCTTTGTACACAGCAATAGCTGAAGAGTTTTTTGCATTACTTTTGAAGGACTCCAGTTGTTCCTCGAGTTCCGTGACCGTAGCCCTTTCCTCGGCAAGCTCTCTTTCTAGCCTCTGATTCTCTTCCAGAAGGCTCGCAATTTTATCTCGAAGCTCTGTGAGTTCTTCAGTAACGTAAGTATCAGCATCCTTGAGGACAACTGCTCTATGGGCAGCCTCAACAACTGTGAAGCCTTTGGAAGTGTAGTCCGGCATTTTCTTCACAATCTGAACTACATCTTCGTTGACCTCATCGATAAGTCCTTCTTCAATCAAGACTTTCACATAATTTCTTACTGTTTCATACTTGATTCCACTTGTCTCGGATAGTTCTTTGAAATTCACTGCAATCCCCCCAGAAACCCTTTTTCATCAACATACTCAGTATATCAGAAGAATGAACGGCGGAACTTATTCAGATAGACTTATGAGCATCTCAGATACTTGGTAGCCATCCATTTGATATTATTGATTTAGCCAAGAGCAAAGCGAGGAGATAGAATGAGGAAAATGATAGTGATATTTATTTTGTTAGTGGTCTCACTAAGCACACTGGTAGGAGTCTTCATGGAAGAGGAACTGACCGCTCAGCAGTTTGGCTTCTCCGGAAAGGTCAATACTGCCAAAATCGAGATTGTAAAATTGGGAGCCGAACTCATGGTTTCTGATCCTGAGATACTAACTTTCAATCAGGCCGGTTTTATGATCTCCAGGGAAACAGAAGGGGGAAAAACAGAATACAAATACGATGATCTGGGAAGGTTAGTCAAGAAGGAATTCATTGGTGAAGAAGGGTCTGTTTTCCAGAGAGTAGATATCTACTATGATGGAGATTTCTACGATGCGGTTGCCTTTGACGAATCGGGAATTGAACTTGAAAGAACACGCTACTGGTATGATACAGAAGAAAGAACGCTTGTCTTTTCAGTTTTGACGGAGACCGGAGTTTCGACCAACACTCTTATCTTTGATGAGAATGGGAAAAAGCTTGAGAGCTTTTCAGTAGTCAGGGAAAATATCCTCGAACTCGAAACAGACGTTTACATTGTTGTGGAAAGTAAGTTTTCCTATGATTCATATGGGTCGCTTATTGGCGAGAGGATGATCGTCAGAATCAGAAAAGAAGGCAAAGAGCAAGCAACGGAGTATCGTAAGAGGGTGGATATTCTCTCCAGGGATGACAATGGCAATCCAGTTCGGGAGTTTCATAGAACTGAATTTCTCGACGGTTCAAGTCCTCCCGAAGAATTCATCTACTCAAGAGAGTTCACCTACTATTGATTTATCACTCAGTGTAACAATTGTTACCGATAACGCGGCGACCTTGACTGTAATATATTCTTGTTGATGAAGGAGGGATTTGCTTGTTCTGTTTTCAGTGTTCCGAAACGATGAAGGGAACCGGTTGCACTGTAAAAGGTGTTTGTGGAAAAGAGCCAGAGGTAGCAAATCTTCAGGATTTGCTAATTTGGATTCTGAAGGGAACTTCATATTGGGGAGTTAGAGCTAGAGAAATAGGAATAACTGATTTGGAGACAGGCCTTTATATTGCCGAGGGTTTGTTTACAACGATCACTAATGTCGATTTTGATTCCGAGAGCCTTGGCAAAAAAATAGACAGGGCCTTGGAAGTAAGAGAGAGGATCGAACGGCTCTTCAAAGATGGCTTCAGAAGGAAATACGGAAGGGATTTCAATGATCTGGTTCCCGAAGCCTGCACCTGGAAGCTTTCCGGTGGGCTTGACGTTTACGAAATGAAGGGCGCGGAAGTTGGCGTACTGGATACTTCAGACGAAGATATCCGTTCCTTGAGGGAGCTTCTCACCTACGGACTAAAAGGAATTGCTGCGTATACCGATCACGCATATATTCTTAAACATTCGGACAGCTCAATACTTGACTTCCTTCAGGAAGCGCTTGCAGCCTGCCTGGATGATTCGCGTACGATTGATGATTATGTTTCTCTGGTTCTCAAAGCAGGTGAATATGCAGTGAAGGCAATGGCTTTGTTGGATGAAGCAAATACCGGCAGTTACGGTAATCCAGAGATCACTTCTGTTTTTACGGGCACGGTTGAGGGACCGGGAATTCTCGTCAGCGGACATGATCTTCTTGATCTGGAAGAGCTTCTAAAACAGACCGAAGGAAAGGGAATAAACATCTACACTCACGGTGAAATGCTTCCCGCCAACGCTTATCCTGGATTGAAAAAGTTCTCTCACCTGAAGGGCAATTTTGGTACCTCCTGGTATAACCAGCAAAAGGAATTCGAAGAGTTCCAGGGCCCAATTCTCATGACCACGAACTGCATTCAGAAACCCAGGGAATCTTACAAGGACAAGATATTTACTACAGGTCTTGTCGGTTGGCCCGGAGTGGCTCATATCCCAAACAGAGTTGATGGAAAAGAGAAGGATTTCTCCCCGATTATCGAAAAGGCTCTTGAGGTAGGGGATATAGGTGCAAGACCCGGCAAGAGCATTATTGTCGGTCTCGCTCACGACCAGCTTTCGAAAGTCTCTGACAAGATAATCGATGCGGTTAAATCCGGAGCAATAAAGAAGTTTGTGGTGATGGGCGGTTGCGACGGACACGCCAAGGAGAGACAGTATTACACAGACCTGGCAGAGAAGCTTCCGAAAGATATGGTAATACTTACCGCAGGTTGTGCAAAGTACAGGTATAACATGCTAGACCTTGGCGATATCGGAGGCATCCCCAGAGTCGTAGACGCAGGCCAGTGCAACGATTCATATTCGTTGGTAGTGACTGCTCTGAAACTCAAGGAGGCTTTCGGCCTTGAGAATATCAATGATCTGCCGATCGAGTATGACATTGCCTGGTATGAGCAGAAGGCCGTCGCGGTACTTCTCGCGCTCCTATACATGGGTGTAAAAGGCATTCGTTTGGGGCCGGTGCTGCCAGCTTTCGTATCACCTAATGTCTTGAAGGTACTTGTTGATAATTTTGACATAAAGCCGATCAAGACCGTTGATGAGGATATTTCCGCAATTATTGGGTAGGCAAAGCGTTTTTGAAGAAATGAACTACCTTCTCTGCAACTTCCAAAATTGAAGGTCTTACTTCTCCTCCGTCGGGCACTAATCCGTGCCCGGCGTTTTCTACAATGATCAACTCAGCACTACACTCTTTGTCTATGAGCTTCTCGAACAATCGTACTGATTGATAGGGAGGTACAACGGCATCTTTGTCTCCCTGAACAATAAGAAAGGAAGGGGAATCACTTCTGACATATGAGATAGGACTAGCCTTCTTGAGCACATCTTCTTCGCTGCCGAAAATCAACTCGGCTAGCTCCTTCTCAATCCCCGTGAATAGCGCTTCCAGATCGGTAGGGCCATACAAATCCACAACACAGATCAATTCTTCACTCTGATCAGAGAATTCGTCACTTGAAAACAACCCTTTGTCGGCAGTTAGGGCGGCTAGAGCTACAAGGTGTGCCCCTGCACTAGTTCCAAAAGCTCCAATTACGGCTGGATCTATCATGAATTCAGAAGAGTGCTTTCTGGCAAAACGCACAGCCGTTTTGACATCAATTATCTGGGAAGGAAACTTCCACTTCGGTGCAAGCCTGTAATCTATAGAGAAGACAATGAAGCCCGCTTTGATGAGTTCGCTTACAATAACTACTCCTGGACCGCTTCTCTTATCGCCTGTAATCCAAGCACCACCGTGAACGTACAGTACGCCGGGTCTCGGCGTATCTGTATCGCTGGGAATATAAATATCCATTGTGAGAGTTTCTCCGCCAGCCCGAGAGTAAATGACATCTTCTTCGAATCTATAATCAATTAACGGGTTCCCCGAAGAATCGACTTCAAGATTCTTTAAATCGAAGCCTTCGCTGCTTCTAGAAGCCAGAAACAGCTGTTCCACTAAATCGGCAAATGCCCTGATCTCCGAAAATGGTGAGACAGCCAGACCAGCAGAGTAAATGAGACAGAAGACCACAATTATAAGCGTCTTTCCAGTAGGACTCATTTTTCTTAGAACGTCTCCCTGCAACGATTTCTCAAATTTCAAGGAAGTATATTTATTATTCCGAGAACGATAGCCGCCAGAGATGAAATCACTGCGACCGTCAACCAGATGTTGTTCGTCCTTCTCAGTGAAGCAATCTCTTGTGCCGTATCTTCTCTGGATTTATTCACAAGTTCTTCAGCGATAGCGATTATTTCTTCTCTGGAAACGACCCTTGCCTCCAAGTCCTGGGATAGTGAACTGAGGTCTTTTCTGGCTTTCATAAGTTCTTCCTCAGTTGCGGACAGATCATCCTGAAGTCTCTTGATTGTCTTCAAATTGCTGTCAATTGCAGCAACTGATCCGTCGAAGTTTCCCTTCATACTATCGAGGTCTACTGAAACGGTTTCAAGAGAATCTTGAAGGAGCCCGAACGATAGACCAAGCTCTGTCAAGGAGCTCTTGAATTCAGCAAGATCGCCATAAATAGTAGTTATCTCTTCTGTGAACTCGCTACGCGTTTCTTCAAAGGCTTCTATAGATACTCCTTCAGGAGGAATCGATTCTCTCAAAGTTATCAGATCTGAGTTGAATCTTACAAAACCTCTTGAAAGGCTGTCGGCAATTTCCCGCAATTCGAGTATCTCTGTCTCGACTTCTTCCATGTTAATTGCTCCCGTTCCAAAAACGCCGACTTCTAGGTTATCAACCTTTTCCACAAGGTCTAAAATGGTATTTTCGACTGAGGAAAATGTATCACGTAGATTATCCATTCTGTCGGACAGATTTCTTGTCGTTGATTCGGAGGCAGCCAATCTTGCTCTGATTTCTTCGATATCGTACAGCGAACTCTCGGCTGCCAACAGCCTCGCTTCAACATCTGACAGTATTTCAGTCACTGAACTCACCTTCTCCATCTGAGAAAGTGCTGTCTCCGATACGTAAACAGAAAGCTCCTTCAGCTCTGAAGAGACTTCTTCCAGTTGCTCAGTGTTAATTGCGAGGTTCTCAATATCGCTCTCGACAGACTCTTCGACAATCACCAAGCGATTTGTCAAAGAGTCGATTTTATCGCCCAAGTTTTCTCTAAGTGATACTACCTCATCATATTGGGTAACAATTGATTCTCCGAGTTCTTCAAGTCTTTTTTCAGCCGCAGACAGTCCTGCATTAATTTCCTCGATCTTCGCAATAATTGATAAAACCTGGTCGGAATCAGCTTGTTTTCCTGCAGTCTCCTTGAGCTCTACTACCTGGTTCTGAAGACCGAGTACTAATTCTTGAAGCCGGCTCTGAGAAGCAGCCAGTGTTTCAATTCTCGAGATCTCATCGCTCCAGTCTGCAAGAGATGAGTAAAGACGGTCAAGAGAATCGCCAAGCTCTTCAAACTCTATCCTTCGGACGGGATTATCTACTACGGACTCTTCTAGTGCAGCAATTCGATTCTCTATACTCAACGCGAACTCTTGCACATCAAAAGTGCCTTGATCTACCATTGCCTTATATTCTGCTAGTGCTACTTGTGTATCAAGGAAAAGAGTATTCAATCTCCTGAATTGCAGATTCAGTCCTTCGACATTGTCCTGCAAGAAGTCTAGTCTATCATTCAAGTCTGCTATACCGACAACCAGAGAATCATAATTATCCATTGCCTCCGAATCTGATGCCGAAACTGTTTCGTTGAGAGTCACCGGCGCCATTTCAACTAGTCTTCCGGGTTCAGCAGTTTTCACTCTCCATGGAAGCAGAATCTGCTGTACTCTTATGTCCAGGAAATACTCATCTATTGGGGTTTGCGAGGTTAGGACAAGAACACCGCCGGAAGGAAGTGAGAAAGGTAGTTCTAAGGATGTGGACAAATCTTCAACTTTGTAGATTTTAGGAGAGATCCTCTCGTTGCTTTTGGCATCGACAATCAATACGCTATTCACTTCAATATCCATGACTCTTGTAGACCGGACTATGAGTATGCCCAGCAGATTCTGGTCCTGCGCCATTTTAATTTCAGAGTCAGTAGCGGCATACGTTGGCACAAAACGTGCATCAAAGCCTGCTCCCGAGAAAGATACGAAGGCCTCGCTCCTTGATAAAAGGGTGTTTAGCAGCTCATCGTACTCTTGGGCTAACGCCAAGAATGATACAAGTAAGATGATAATCAGAAGAACTCTCTTCATAACCATACCTCCTGAGAGACGGGCGTTCGGCCAGAAGTTTTTCTCATTATGACCGCTGTCCCAAATCACGATTTTTCTTCACATTTCTGACCTTCCTCTACTGATAAGTATAACAATGGGAGCGACATAATTCAGCATAGAATCTGCGTGAATTCCTACAACTCTGCGAAATCCCAGATCTTTCATGGTTTTTTCGCCCAGTTCCAATGTTGGGCACTTAGATAAATCTGAACATATGAAGATCTCGGCCGGCAGCAATTCATAGATCGTCTGCAGATTCAATGGACCGTTCTGGACTGTGATATACTGTCATTGAATTTTCTTTCGGGGTGTTACATTGGCAAAGCGACCAGGTGGACTGAACTTCATTGATGAGCGGATAGTCTGGATAGATGTGGCCAGAGGCCTGTTAATGGCACTAGTGGTAATGTATCACACTCTTCCTCCGCAAATCGTTGCTAATTTCATAAATCCCGCAGCTTGTACTTTTTTCTTTCTTTCTGGATTGATATCGAAGGAAGGAAGCTTCAAAATGAACCTCTTGAAAAGATTCAAACAGTTAATGGTTCCTTACTACACAATGGCATCGGTAAACATATTGATCTGGCTCTTTGTGAAGATGATAGTGACAAGAGAAGAGCTAAATTTCATGCTAGCCGATGTAGTCCTGAATGTTTTGACAGTTAGAACTGCCGTTGGAATGATTCCGGTAAACATTATTCCTCTGTGGTTCATTCCGGCCGTCTTTGTTATGGAGATCTATTACTCAGTTCTCAGTAAATTACGGATCCTTCCAGTAGGCATAGTGCTGGGCTTCGTGTCGATGTTCTTTCTCTACGGATCGCTCCCCTTCAAACTCGATGTTGCTCTGGCAGTCCTACCGTATTTTGCGATGGGAAAGCTTGTGAAATCTTTTGGGATATTGACACGAAGAGTTCCCGTCATTATGACAGTCGTTGCGTCTGCGTTATACTTAATCTCTTCTGCGTTTTGTGATGAAGTATATTTGATGGAAGACTATTTTGGTTCATCGCCTTCTCTGTACATATTTGCCGCCGTGGTTGGAATAGTTGCAATTTCCGGTATGGCTCAACTCCTGGAGAGAATCGAGCCTCTAAAGCGAATCTTTTCTCTCTTTGGGAAACGGACCCTGTTTGTTCTGGGATATCACATAGTTGCCGGCTTTCTTATTTATCCGATTTTTGATTTTCTTGGAGATCCAATTGAAATCATGGAAAGATTCTGGTATGTTTACTGGTTGATCAACATGACTGTTGTTTATCTAATGATAAGGTTCCTGCCGGAGCCCGTAATAACAATCCTGTCAGGAAGCTTTTTGGCAAAGCGGAAAGGGAATGCTCCAAAGCACGCTTTGGGAAAATGTGAAGAGAAAATCCACTGAAGACGAGTACAGATCTTGAGGCCCGGATTTTGCGAGCGAAGCAGTTGCTTTCGAGAATTGTTCGGTCTGCGACACCCGTTCTTTTGCTTTCTCGCTGAAGGGGTTGAAGATTTTTGTTAGCTACTTCGCGACCCGTTAATTATCTAAAAAATGGTATTATCCTATTTGAAGAAGCTTTTGTGGAGGGATTCCTATGCTTGTTTTACTTATAGTAGTAGCAGTTTTGCTCGGTTATCTTGCCTACAGGCTTATTCTAAGAGAAGGAGGCATATTTCTGGGGCCATACGAGTTCAAGTTTAGAAAAGAGCCGGGTCCTGAGGAGTTTATGCGCCGCTTGAAGGAACTGCAGCAGCGGAATCAGGATTTTGAGAGTAGGCTCGTTCTCAGCGCGGCTACTAGCAAGTTTCCAAACAACATGGAGTTCTTCAGGCTTGCAATGGACAAAATCTTCGCCGATCTGAAGAATGCGAAGAGCGAGGAAGAGGTGGAAGAGATATTTCTCAAAGGAGAAAAACTTCTTGAGGATTTTGGAGCAGCTTCCAACGCAAATTCAATACCACTTGTCACCGAGTATTCGAAAAGACTTGTCCAGGCGCAGGAAGAGTTCTACTCTCTCAGAAAGCAAAGGGATCTTGATCTCAAACAAAGGCAGAATGAACGTAATGAAGAGATTTTGAAGGAGCTTGAGAGTATTCTGGAAGGGATCAAGGCTTCGAACGATGAGATGGCGATAAGAGATTCAATGAGCAATGCGGCAAGATTAGAGACCGGCCTCGATCTCTCCTTGTTAGATGAGACACAAAACGAAAGATATCGTGATGTGAAGAATGGGTTCTACAAAGTTGCCGAGGAAAAGGTAGAATCTCTAAGAAGCACAAGATATGCGAGATACAATAGAAAGGCAATTGAGAGATTGAAGAAGCTGCTCGACGATTTTTCTGAAAATGAGAAAGATCTGTCTAGAAGTGGAAGCTCTCTTCCAATGATTCTGAAGGAGAAGATCGGTTCATTGAATACCTCTTACTTCGATGGCCCTACGATGCAATATTTCAACTACGTATACGGCTATATCTTCTCTCTCATAGATGAAGATCTGAAGTTTGAAGTGACGAAAGTAATGACAGAAACCGACAAGGATACTTTAGATATATGAGTGACGGGAGGGAAATTCTAGTCAGAAAACCAGCTATCCAGCTTTTTTCGGGTTCTGAGCTGAAGAAGAGAGATTACATTGGTGAGGAGAACAATCTGAAAAGAGCTCTTGAAGTTTTCGATAGCTCACTTCCTTCCCGAAGAGCATCGGAGTATTCGGTTGAAAGCTTGGTTTCGCTGAGTAGTATAAAGAAGACATACGAGAATTTGGAGATGAATCTTGAGAGTCAGAAGAAAAGAGTAAAGCCCCACAGTGTTGTAATGAAGGAGGATGCAGTAACCCCTGTTGAGATAATTCTTAAGGAAACTCCTCTCAAGCAGTGGTATACCACCGGAAAGACTCTTGGAAGCTTGGCTTCAATTGGCGCGAAAGTCGCCCTTCAATTGCTTAAGAACAAGAAGGACGAGAAAACTTTCAAGAAACTGCGTCTTCTTGAGATAGAGATTGTCTACCGGAAACTGGAAGAATAATTCTAGCTTTCCACATCTTTCAGAAGGTCTTCAAGTGCTTTTCCGACTTCGCGTCGCACGGCTCCTTTGTCAAGAGAAAAATTCAACATTTGATTCATCCTCTCGACTCGAACCATTCCCGCTTTTCGAAGAATCGCTGTGTGTTCCCCGATTTCGTAATTTGAAAGGTTCAGTGCTCTGGCAAGTTCATTTCCCGAGGATTTTCCGGCAGAAAGGTGCCTTATAATGGCAAGTCTCTTTTCGTGAGCCAAGGCCTCAAAAGTGTCAGCAGTCATCTCCAGCTTATCCTTAGAAACTGACATAACTTCTTTGAAGCGAAATCCCACTGTGTACATGTCTTCATTGACGAAAGGGATCGATGCGTTCGAGACCAAAAATTCCGAGAAGTAGCTGGGGCATATAACCGTTCTCTTAAGCTCTTCGTAGCGCGTGTAGTCGATGTTCTTTATCAGCAACATGAGAAATCTCTCACCTGACTGCCTTATTTCCTTTTTCAACTCACTTGCAGTTCTCAATAGAAGCTTCTCGATCCTGGTTTCTAGAGCTGAAAAAGCATTCTCGTAGAACCACTCGAGTAGATATAGAAAGTCCTCCTTAGTTCTTGATGGGTCTGAAAGCATTTCAAAGAGAATTGCCTTTCGTTCTGTCGAGAAAGACATATCACTCGAGACAAAGAGCAGCAATTCTTTGTCGTTGTTCATAATCTTTTCAAAGGTATTCATATCGATCGTTCCCTTGCGGGGTCCATAGCCCGAGTATATAAAATGAATCAAGAGAACTCTTTCAGGCATCTCCTTTATATGTTCAATCAATTGTTTCGCATTTTCGAGATTGCTGTGCGTTATATCCGGAAGGAGACACATTCCGAAGAAGGTTTCCCAATCAAAAAACTCCTCGAGTTTCTGAACAATGTCAGAGGTAAGAATACCTCTCGTTTCCCTAATCCAGTTCTGAATATCTTTATCTTGCTCAAAATCACCCTTATCGAGTGAGGACTTGAGATGCTCGAGAAATCGGTCGTTGTTATTCAGCCTGAAAAGGCCGTGAAGAAGGTCGCAAGCCGTGCTTCGGCAAACCTCCACTTTATCTATCCATTTCATAACATCGCACCTCCAGAGAACATAATTCAACGGAATTATTGTATCACCTGCGGGACTCATACAACAGTCATTATACAGCGTTCAATGGACTCCACTCTCGGAAACGGAAACATGTCTAGTAGTCTCTCGCAGAACTAGAGTAATAGCAGACTGACTGCCATTAATGCCATCCCCGCAATAAGCCCGGAAATTGATAGGTGGTGCTCTCCATACTTCTCTGCCGAAGGAAGAAGTTCATCCAGCGATATGTAAACCATGATGCCGGCGACACCGGCGAATACAACTCCAAAAGCCATTTCGTTGAAAAGAGTATTGATCAAAGCGAATCCTATCAGTGCACCGGCCGGTTCTGCAAGACCGGAAAGGAAAGAATAGATGAATGCCTTCTTTCTGCTTCCGGTTGCTTGATAGATCGGAACTGCCACAGCGATACCTTCGGGAACGTTATGAATTGCAATTGCTATTGCTATGGGAATTCCAAGTGAAGGATCCTTCATCGCCGCAAGAAATGTGGCAAGTCCTTCTGGAAAGTTATGCACTGCAATGGCAAATGCTGTGAAGACACCCATTCTCATTAGGCTTCTGTTCATCTGTTGCATTTCATTTACGTCTCTCATTTCATGAGGGTTTTCTGCGGAAGGTACGAGAAAGTCAATCAGCGCGATTAAGCCTATGCCTCCAAAGAAAGCAATTACATTGATCCAGTCACTTAGACCATTTCCAATCGCCTCTTGGAGTGATTCTCTGCTTTTGACAAAGATCTCCACAAAGGAAACATATATCATTATGCCAGCAGAGAAGCCCAGGGAGACCGAAAGAAATCTGGTATTGGTCTTCTTTGTGAGTATGGCCAGAATGCTTCCCACGCCAGTCGATAGTCCGGCAAAGATTGTTAGAAATAGCGCAGGCCAGAAGTTCACTAGTTCCATTGCAATCCTCCCCAAATCTCTTTGAAAGATAAATTGCTTCTTGGATTTGCAGATTAATCCGTATTCGCAGATCAGTCACTTGAAAACGATCAAAAGAGACGCGCCTCAGGCGCGTCTCAATCTCTTTTGGGTTACCTTACCGATTTCATTCCCTCTTCAACTGCCTGAATGTTCAGATCTAGGAGAGATGCTTTTCGACCGGTTAACTTCTTCTCCAGAGCCTTGCGTACTCCTTCCATGGTCACAGTACCAGTCTTTTCGAGATATGCGCCCAAAACCACCATGTTGGCAACCTTGAGATTCCCCAGCTTCTCTGCAATCGAATTTGCATCTATCTTGACAACGGAAATATCATTTCTAGTAGTTTCTCTGTCAACAACAGAAGTGTTTATGACCATCACACCACTGGGTTGAATCTCTCTCTCGAATTTTATCAGAGAAGGTATGTTCATTACAATCAGTTCGTTCGGTGCATTTGTAATCGGTGACCCAATAGGCTCATCGCTCACGACTACTGTGCAGTTGGCAGTTCCTCCCCGCATTTCCGGTCCGTATGAGGGAAGCCAGGTAGTGTGCTTGTTGTCAAACATTCCAGCCGTTGCTAGGATCTGTCCGATCAACATGACTCCCTGTCCACCAAATCCCGCAACTACTAAGAGATGCTCACTCATTTGATATCACCGACCTTGTCGACAAATACCCCAATCGGATACTCTTTCTTCATGTTTTCATTTAGCCAGTTGATTGATTCCACTGGGTTGAGCCCCCAGTTTGTCGGACAGGTCGAAAGAACCTCAACCAATGAAAAGCCCAGCCCTTTTTGCTGTGCGACAAAGGCCTTCTTTATTGAAGCCTTTGCCTTCCTGACTTCCTGGGGAGAACTCACAGCCACTCTTTCCAGATAGACGATTCCGGCGGTTTCCTTCAACAGTTCTGAAACGTGAATCGGGAACCCTTCTGTCTCCGCTTTTCTCCCATACGGAGAAGTAGTGGTTTTCATTCCGAGCAAGGTGGTTGGTGCCATCTGGCCGCCTGTCATACCGTAGATCGCATTGTTGACAAAGATCGTAGTGATCTTCTCGCCTCTGTTTGCGGCGTGAATGATTTCGGCAGTTCCAATGGCGGCAAGATCGCCGTCACCTTGATATGTGAATACTATCCTGTCTGGCATTGCTCTCTTCATTCCCGTGGCGACGGCCGGCGCTCTTCCATGAGGTGCAACAGTTCCGTCAACATCAAAGAATTCATACGCAAAGACCGAACATCCAACGGGAGCAACCATTAGAGTCTTACCCTGAATCTCCAGTTCGTCTATTACTTCTGCTACAAGTCTATGAATAATACCGTGGTGACAGCCTGGACAGTATGAGAATTCATTTTTCGCAAGTGATTTAGGTCTCTTGTAAGTTGCTTGTGACATTTAATCACCTCATCCTATAAGTCTGACGAGTTCTCTTAGGACTTCGTCTGGTGTTGGAACCATTCCTCCGGTTCTCCCGTAGAAATGAACAGGTAACGCTCCTTCGACCGAGAGGCGGACATCTTCCACCATCTGGCCGGTCGACATTTCCACATCGAGACAGAACTTCATTCCCTTTGAGGCGGCCTTCAGTTCGGCATATGGAAATGGCCACAGGGATATTGGTCTGAACAGCCCTACTTTGATTCCCTGTTTCCTTGCCATTTTCACTACGCTGCCAAGAATTCTACCCATCGTACCGTATCCTACAAGAACATACTCAGCATCTTCAAGGTCACTTGTCTCAAATCGGACTTCCTTTGCTTTTATCTCTTCATAGCCCTTGTGTAAAACGATATTCATCTCTTCGAGGTTCACCGGATCGATGTCGAAAGAAGTTACTTTGTGAGGTTCACGGCCCTCCGTTCCTCTCAGGGCCCAGCCCGCGTGATCATTGATCCCCTCGAGTTGGACGAAATCGGGAAAGACAACGGGTTCCATCATCTGTCCAAGCATTCCGTCTGCGAGCATCATTACCGGCACTCTGTAAGTGTCAGCAAGATTGAAGGCGCTTTCCATGAGATCAACCGCTTCCTGAATGCTTCCTGGAGCTAGAACGATCATGTGATAATCTCCATGCCCTCCGCCTTTTGTCGACTGGAAGTAGTCGCTCTGTGCAGGCTGGATATCTCCAAGTCCAGGTCCACCTCTAACTACATTCACGAATACCGTAGGAAGCCTTGCACCTGCTATGTAAGAGACTCCTTCTTGCATTAGGCTGAAACCCGGACTAGACGTCGAAGTCATCACTCTGTGACCCGTGCACGCGGCCCCGTAAACCATGTTAACCGCGGCCACCTCGCTCTCTGACTGAAGAAAGACGCCGCTTATCTCCGGCATTCTTCTCGCCATATATTCAGTGAATTCTGACTGAGGAGTAATGGGATAACCAAAATAAAGTCTGCAGCCGGCCCTTACAGCAGCCTCCGCCATTGCTTCATTTCCCTTAACCATCATCTTTTCGGCCATGGTCTCCCTCCTATACCTCTACCGTTTCTTTGTAGACGGTTATGGCTGTATCAGGACACATCATGTAGCAAAAGCCGCATCCGATACAGTTGTCGGGATCATGTTGTTGGGCGGGACGATAGCCCTTGCTGTTGAACTTGTCCGAGAAGCTAAGCACTTTCTTCGGGCAGAAGTTGATACATAGACCGCAGCCTTTGCACCGCTCTTCGTCGATTTTCACGAAGTTTCTACTCATTTTCTACCTCCCATGGATTCATCATATATTTCTTCATTTCGAGTTTATCAAAGATACCATTCCCATTTTCCAATCCATTCATGACAGCCGTGAATGCTACTGGTGTTGAGACTCGCTCCGAAACTAGTTTCAAAAATTCCTCGCCCTTCTGAATCACTTCTGTTGTCGTCTCAGAACCGATATTTGAGTTATTCACAAGGTAATCGATTTTCATTCTCGAAGTTTCCTGGAGTCTTAGGAAGTGAAGGGCGGCGTTTTCAACGGTGTCATTGAACGGCCTGAAGGGATTCAAAACATAGTATGTCTCACACTTCTCTTTTGGTAGTCTTGTGCTCAGTGAAGAAAGAACGATTGCACCGTCATCATTTCCTCCAACGTCAAGCACTACCCTGAAATCTGGATTCTCTACATAACCGAAGACTTCGGCAGGAATTATCGGCAAATCGGCGTGAGATAACTTTCCTTTGGGGGCGATGATCTTGATGCCAAACTCCGCAAAGGACTCTCTCATATCTCGAGATCGATAATATGGACTTATAGTATCAATGTCTGCAAGGGCGACGCGTTCTCCGTTTTTGGCAAGCAATCTGGATACATTAAGAGCTATTTCGGTCTTGCCGCTGCCGAACATTCCCATGAAGATCAGAATCTTCTTCGAAAAGTTCATTCTGCTCTCCTATACTCTTTTGCCTTCTCGATTCCTTCAAGAATTCTAGAGCAGGCCATTGCCAGAGATAATTCTTCATTGCCGCCAGGAACTACACTGATGGGAGCAATGAAGGAAAGTTTTTCGGTAAGCCACGGAACCATAAATCTGCTGTCGTGAGCTATACCACCAGTAATAATTATGGAATCGACATCGCCGCTGAGAACGGCTGCCATTCTTCCTGCCCACTTCACAATCTGGTACGCCATTGCCCTATAGGCAGTCTCCGCTTTTTTGTCTCCATCAACTATGGCCTGCTGGACTTTTTGACAGTCGCTTGTTCCCGTGTAAGCCATTAGCCCGCCATTTCCCTTTATCAGTTTCTTGACTTCATTTTTCGAGTATTTTTCTGAGTAACAGAGCTTTATCAGGCCGGTTATCGGTAGCGTGCCTGCTCTCTCCGGACTGAAAGGTCCGTCACCATTGAGAGCGTTATTTACGTCGACAACTCTGCCTCTTCTGTGAGCTCCAATCGAAATTCCTCCGCCCATGTGAACGACAATGAAGTTCATATCTTCATACTTCTTCCCGTATCTCGCAGCCACCTCTCTTGTCACTGCCTTCTGATTAAGGGCGTGAAAGATGGATCTTCGTGTGTAGTCTGGATGGCCAGAGAGCTTCGCAACAGGATCCATTTCGTCCACCACTACTGGATCTGCAATATAAGCGGGAATTTCCTTTCCACTTTCCAGTGAAAGTTCCTTGGCAAGTATCGCTCCCAAATTTGACGCGTGTTCTCCATACTTTGCAGATCTTAGATCTTCTATCATGTCATCGTTTACAACGTATGTGCCACCTTCGAGAGGTCTAAGCATTCCCCCCCGTCCAATGATTGCATCGATCTCTGTCAGGGGATGGCCTGCTGATTCCAGAAAACTGATAATCAGTGCTTTTCTGAACGCGCGCTGTTCGTAAAGTGAAGCGAATTTACCCAACTCGTGAGGTGAGTGTCGAATCGTGTGTTCTCCAGTTACTTCAGAGTCTTTGAAGAGCGCAAGTTTTGTTGAGGTTGATCCAGGATTTATCACAAGTATGACAGACATCATATCACTCCTGAAAGAAGAACGTTCAGAGCTATCGACTGCAATTTCGTACTTGCCGAATCGGCTCTGGAAGTCAGTATTATCGGAATCCTTCCTCCAACAACTGCACTTGCCAGCTGACAATCAGAGAGAAATGCCATTGCTTTGTAGAAGATGTTGCCCGCTTCGATGTCAGGCATTATAAGTATATCTGCATCGCCTGCGACAGTACTGGAAATCCCTTTGTGCTTCGCAGCTTCTAATGAGATAGCGTTATCAAGAGCGAGTGGCCCATCTACTTCAACGGCCCCCAGCTGGCCTCTTCTTGCCATCTGGGAAAGAATGGCAGCATCTGTTGTTGCTGGCATCTTCGAGTTTACAACCTCGATTGCAGCCAGCACTGCGATTTTCGGTTTTTCAATTTCCAAAGCCCTTGCAACTGCAGTGGAATTGATAATTGAATCAGCTTTTTGACCAATATCTGGAGCTATTACCATCCCGGCGTCTGCAACAAGAATCAGTTTGTGGTACTTCTTGATCTCGAAGACGGTGACGAGATTCATTGTTCTTCCGGTCCTGAGACCATATTCATCCTTCAGAAAGACGCTCAGGAGTTCTCCCGTTTTCACATTGCCTTTCATGAGAATGTCAGCGTTCTTAAGTGAAACCGCCTCTACAGCCTTCTGAATCGATTCGCTCTTCGTGGAGCAGTCTACAATTGAAAACTTCTCTGAAAAGTCCAGCTCGCTAATAATTTCCTCTATCTTACCTTGCGAACCAAAAAGAATGAAAGACGCTATTCCTTCTTGTGCCGCCTCTTTAGCCGCCGAAAGCACAACGGGGTCGTCAGCGGCCGCAATTGCTATCACCTTCGGGTTGCTCTTGGCGCGGCAGACCAGTTGTGAAAGACTTGAGATCATGAAGCCACCTCCGCACTAAACTCTCTTACCTTTTCTGCACCTTCAAGGACTCTCTGTGCACCAAGTGCGAGAGACAACAATTCGTTCTCACCAGGTTCAATAACGACCAGAGCGAACTTTCCAACAAAGCTCTTAATTTTTTCAACAAGGTCAGCGTTATAAGCCATGCCTCCCGTAAGAACAATAGCATCAATTGAACCTCCACCCAGAGCAACCATGCCGCCGATTTCTTTGCTGATTTGGTAAACCATTGCATCGACTACCATTGCTGCATAAGGATCAGTATCTGCCATTTCTAATGCCTTTCTCAGGTCATCTGTGCCCAGATATGCTCTCAGTCCTCCGGACTTCAAATATCGGTCAATAAGCTGTTTCTCCGTATATTCGCCGCTGAAACACTTCTCTACCAAATCTCCTACGGGAAGTTCTCCGGTTCTGGTCGGGCTAAAAGGTCCTTCATCGGTCGCGTTATTTACGTCAACCATCTTACCTCTCAGTTGCAGCCCTACAGAAATGCCTCCGCCAAGGTGAGCAATTACCAGGTTAAGGTTTTCAACGTTTCTTCCAAGATCAGCGGCAATCTGTCTTGCGGCAGCCTTCATGTTAAGAGCATGTAATCTGGAAATCCTTGGCAATTGCGGAAGACCGGACAGCCGAGCTTCTTCACAAAACTCGTCAATTGAAATAGGATCCGTTATGAATACGGGGATCTTTCCTTCGGAAAGAAGCAATCCTATCGGTGCCGCAAGATTGGAAGGGTGATCGACCTCTGTGTGATGCAAAAGAAAATCAACCATCTTCTCATTTACCCTGTAGGTACCGCTTTCAAGAGGGGGAAGAATTCCTCCTCTACAGGCAATCGCATCGAAATCAAACTGAACGTCACGGTCTCTAAGAAAGGAGAGGATTTCCTCTGCCCTCTCTCTTATAGCATCTTCAGGATTCTTCTGCGATGTGGAATGTTGGATCGAGCCTTTCGTCTCCTCATGCTCGTTGTTAAAGACAGCGATTTTCGTCGAAGTAGATCCGGGATTTATTGCTAAGATTCTCATTTTCTCACTCCCTCAGAGGATATTCTTCTCTTTGCCATACTCCACAACGATCTTCTTCAGCCTTCGTACTCCTTCTATGATATCCTCTCTGGGAGGAAGACAGAAGGATAGGCGCATCGAGTTCTTGCATGTGTTGTCCAGCGAGAAGGCCTCTCCTGGAACAAAAAGCACATTCTCGGCCTTGCCCATTTCCAGCATTTCTCCAGTATTGAAGCTCTCGGGAAGAGTGAACCAAATGAAAAGGCCTCCGTCAGGTTTGGTCCAATGGAATCCCTTCATGTCTCCGAAATTCTTCTCGAGCTCGGCAAGCATAAGGTCCCTCTTGTCCCTGTAGAGAGCTATCGTTGGTTTAAGCTGTGCAAGCAAATCATGCCTCTGAAGATATCTAGCCGCGATTCTCTGTGTGAGACTGGGAGTGCAGAGGTCCGAGGCTTGTTTAGCCATTACCATTTTCCTTATTATGGTCTTGTTCCCAATAACGATTCCTAACCTCAGCCCTGGGGAGAGGATCTTGCTGAATGTCCTCAGAAGTAAGACCCGATTCTGACCTCCGATTTTGAATATTGGATCTATTGGATCGCCTTCGTACCTAAGGTCACCATAGGGATCATCCTCAACGATCAGAACATCGTACTTCTCAGCGATTTCGACTAGCCTCTTTCTCTTTTCCAGCGATATTGTAACGCCGCCCGGGTTGTGAAAGTTAGAGATAACGTATATGAATTTTACCTTATTGATCTCCCCTCTTAAAGCAATCTCTTCCAATCTGTTTTCAACCTCATCAAGGTCAATCCCGTCTTCTCGAAGGTCCATGTAGACATAGCCGTTTGATCGCAATGCGAAGGCGCTTGCGGCTCCAAGATAAACAGGTTTTGATACTAAGTATAGACTATCGTCGTCGAGGAAGATCTTGCCTACAAGATCCAGTGCGCTCTGGGAACCGACTGTGACAAGCAGATTGTCGACATCGAGACCTTCTATCCCACTTTCCCGTTTCAGAAGAGATATATACTCTTCCCTCAGTATCGGATCACCTTCGGTTGAGCCATACTGAAGAGTAAATCTGTACTCCTTCTCCAGGACTTCTTTCGATATTTCGGCCATTTCAAAACGTGGAAATGTATCTGGATCGGGAACACCTCCACCAAAAGAAATCATTCCCGGCTTCGAAGTCACCTTAAGCAGTTCCCTGATGATGTTCGACTTCATTCTGAGTGCGATCTTCGAAAACTTTTCTGTCACGATTTACACCCCCTGGTTTTTATCATAGTATTCATCACATCAACTTAATAAGCAATATCATGCCAGGAGATCATAATTGTGTAAATCACTCATTGAAAGCCAAATACAGAAGCTTTGGTGCTTTGGGATTCCCGTCGGTGAACGCTTTTGCATGCAAAAAACTGCATTCATGCAATAGTGTGCACGATGAAGTCGATCTTTCCATCCGCAGGAACGTTATTTCGGAAACAAGACTTTCAGATTTTCTTGAATCCTCTTTCTATCAATTGCTCAAGGTTTACTTCACCTGAGAGCCTCGAACACCCCGAATCAATAGAAGCTCTTCCAACGGCTAGTGCAACCTTCTTTGCGATTCCCGGCTCGAACGGCCTCGGCAAAATGTAGTCCCTGGAAAGCTTTTCTTCAGGCACAGCCGAAGCAAGGGCGTCAGTTGCTGCCAGCTTCATAGATTCGTTTATCTCTCTTGATCTTGTGTCAAGAGCACCTCTGAATATTCCCGGAAATGCTAGAACATTGTTTATCTGGTTTGGGAAGTCTGATCTGCCGGTTGCGACAATTGATGCACCTGCGCTTCGGGCAAGATCTGGCATAATCTCCGGTACGGGATTGGCCAGAGCGAATATGATCGGTTCGGGAGCCATTTTGCGCACCATTTCAGGTGAAAGAAGCCCGGCGACAGAAGTTCCAATGAAGAGATCGGCTCCCTTCACTGCTTCCTCAAGATTTCCACTGAGATTATCTGGATTAATTTCCTTTACGATCTCAGAATGAAACTCATTTAGGAGAGTAGATGGCTGATTCCTGTTTAGTATTCCATTTCTATCGACTGCAACAATATTTCTTGCACCTGCCGCCAGTAGCATTTTGATTGTTGCGCCTCCGGCTGCGCCAACGCCGACAGTCGCTATCTTTAGATTCTCAATCTTCTTTCCAACAATCTTCAGGGCGTTTCTCAATGCGGCAACGGCAACTATCGCCGCCCCGTGCTGATCGTCATGAAAAACGGGAATATTGAGCATCTTCTGAAGTTCGCTTTCAATGAAGAAGCATTTTGGTGAGGAGATATCTTCAAGGTTAATACCTCCAAAGGTTGGAGCGATTGCTCTCACGAATGAGACGATTTCCTCAGGACTATGGATGTCAATACAGAGCGGGAAGGCATCAACATTCGCGAATTCCTTGAACAGAACGGCTTTTCCCTCCATAACAGGAAGTCCTGCTTCTGGGCCAATATCGCCAAGACCAAGAACCGCCGTTCCATCTGAAACTACCGCGACGTAATTCCATTTGTTTGTGTAATCATAAGCAAGTTCTTTATCGCTCTCAATTACTCTGCACACATCGGCCACTCCCGGAGTGTATGCAAGCGAAAGGGCCTCCATGCTATCCACTCTAACCTTACTTCTTACTTCTAGCTTCCCCCTGAGATCCTTGTGAAGTTTCAATGCCTTTTCGTTCACACAATCACCTTCTATTCAAAGTAAAAAGATCCGAACCGTTAACATCCGTTGCAACAATCAACGGAAAGTCTCTGACATCGATCTCGAAAATTGCTTCTGTGCCCAGATCTTCGTAAGCGATGGTCCTCAGAGACTCTATTCTTTGCGCAAGCGAAGCGGCCGCTCCGCTTGGAGCGATCAAGTAGACTCTTCTATATTTTTTACACAGATTCGCTGCCGGAACCGATCTCTCGCCCTTGCCTATAGTTGCTAGAACGCCCTTTTCGAAAAGCATTTTCAAGAAACCATCCATCCTTAGTGAAGTGGTTGGACCGATCGCTCCACAGCTTTCTTTAACTAGCTTGGCCGGACCGGCATAGAACACTATTGCTTCATTAAGCTCTACAGGAAGAGTTTTACCTCCTTCGTACAACTTCTTGAGGCGCATTTGAGCTGCGTCTCTCATTACTATGAGTCTGCCTGTGAAGCTGAGTTCTTGACCGGGGGACAAATCATCTATCTTCAAAGGTGACTACCCCCTTTCTACAGAGATAGCAATCAATAGCCAGTGAAACTGGAAGAATCGCAATATGACAGGGCGCAGTCTCAATGCTCACCGAGTAAGCGGTTATTCCCTCTCCCAGTCCTTGATAACCGATATGTAGAGAATTGATCTCATTCAAAAGCTTCTCCTCAAGAAAGGCGTAGCCAACGTCAGGATTCCTCGAATCTAACTCTCTAGTCAGAGCAAACTTGGCAAGGAGCATAGACTTTTCTGAGCTTCCCCCGATGCCTATTCCCACTCTGAGCGGAGGACAACCCCTGGCTCCTCCTTCAGAAATTGAACTGACAATTATCTCAATGAACTCTTCTTGCGATGTTGTCGGGTTGAGCATGAACAGTCTTGAGAGATTCTCACTGCCACCGCCTTTCACGAGGAAACGTATCTCTAATTCTCTTCCGGAAACCATGAAAGTATGCACTACCGAAGGTGTATTGTCTCCAGTGTTTTCCCTGTGTATTAGGGGGTCCCTCACAACTGAATATCGGTAGGGGTTTGTTGAATACGCTCTCCTGACAGCCATATTGAGGGTATCTGATATGGGCTCCTCAAGAGATATCTCCTGACCGATGAAGACAAAAAATTCAATGAACCCTGTGTCCTGGCACAGAGGAAGCTTCAGCTTTTCTGCAAGTATTGAGTTTTCGTTTAGAACAGATGAGAAGGGACCATCGTAGAGGTATAGAGAAGATTTGATCTTATCATCCATTATTGTGTTTGCCTCTACTAATGCGGTCTCGACCTTTCCCACTATTGAAGATGCTTTTATCAAGAAGTCACCTCATTATCTGAAAAAGCTAATGACTAGCCATGTCATATTCATTTATAACACTTTGCACATCCGATTGCCCCAATAATCCATTTCTCCATTATCGGAAGCATGAAAAACATTAGCTTCTCAGCTGGAGACGAAAACTCAGAACCGAAAAAAGAGAGATAATGTGGAAGAATCTTAGATGGAACGCTGAGTTGGGTTTTTCCAGTTAGATGCAGCGGCTCTTAAGGATTCACTAATCAGATTCCTCAGCTCTTAAGAAATAAACAAGCTGAAAAGCTTCCATAGTACAACTAAATAGTGTACAATACTATTGGAGGTGAAATAATGAGTATTTATGATTTTCAACTGACTACGATTGACGGATGGAATAAATCAATGGAAGACTTCAAAGGAAAGGTATTGTTGTTGGTGAACACTGCAAGTAAATGCGGATTCACTCCGCAGTATGACGGTCTGCAGCAAATATTTGAAGAGTTCAAAGATAGAGATTTCGTTGTGCTAGGGTTCCCTTCTAATGATTTTCTCTTTCAAGAACCCGGCAGTGATGAAGATATAAAGGCTTTTTGCAGTACGAACTTCAACATTACATTTCCGTTGTTTTCGAAGATTCACGTGAAGGGAAAGGATATCCATCCACTTTATGAGTTTCTTACTTCAGGTGCCGGGAAGAAGGAGTATTCGGGAAAAGTGAAGTGGAACTTTACTAAGTTCTTGATTAACAGAGAGGGCGAGATAATTGGAAGATTTGAGCCAAAGGAGGAACCCGAGTCATTTCGTTCGGCAATTGAGGAGGCGGTTATGTGAGCAAGAAAGAAGAGGCTGCAATCCCAAGAGGGGAAGAACTCCTTAAGCTGGACAATCAGCTTTGTTTTGCTTTGTACTCCAGCTCAAGGGGTGTCACAAGGCTTTACAGACCGTTGCTTTCGGAATTAGGCATAACCTACCCCCAATACTTGGCAATGCTTGTTCTCTGGGAGAAGGAGCCCCTTACTGTAAAAGAACTCGGTGAAAGACTGTTTCTTGATTCCGGAACCCTGACTCCTTTGCTGAAGAGAATGGAGAAGCAGGGCCTCCTAAAGAGAGAAAGGTCTCAGGGTGATGAAAGGCAGGTGCTGATAAATCTAACCGAAGAAGGAAGAAAGCTTAAGGACAAGGCACTGGCTATTCCGCTGAAAATTGCCGATCAGGTAAATATCTCTCAAAGCGAGTTCATTTCTCTCTTGACATCTCTGAAAAAGCTGATGAGGAAGATTGATATGGGCGGCTCGAACAACTCCTTCGTATAGTTGACGCAGGACAAATGACAGTATTACAGTTCGTAATAATATATGTCGCGGGTGCCGTGGCTGGTTTTATGAATGTTATGGCGGGAGGGGGCTCAATGGTCACTCTCCCGGTACTTATGTGGATAGGATTGCCACCTGCTGTTGCCAATGCAACTAATAGACTGGGAGTGATATTTGAAAGCGGTATAGGAGTAAAGACCTTTCGATCCGAGGGAATGAGGTTTGAAAAGTCCACACTTCCGGCGATAGTGGCTGCTACGATAGGTTCAGTGATAGGTTCTATGTTTGTCTCGACAATACCCAAGGATGCACTGGAGAAAGTGATCGCAGTAGCGCTTCTTGTAGTTGTTATGATTATGTTACTGAAACCGACGCCGCTCACTTTTTCCAGACCCTCTAGAGTCCTCTCAACTCTGATCTTTCTTGGAGTGGGCTTCTACGGCGGATTTTTGCAGGCGGGAGTTGGCTTCTTCCTGATTGGAGCACTTACCTTTTCGTACGGTTTTGATCTTGTGAGGACGAATTTCACGAAGATTCTCATTGTCTTCATCTACACGGTTTTTGCCCTGGTTATCTTCATCCTTAATGGGATGATATACTGGATTCCCGGCCTGGTTCTCGCAGCAGGAAATGTTGTCGGGGCTTATTTTGCTGCCAGGTTATCGATAAGAAAGGGAAGCGGTTTTGTGAAATGGATTTTGCTGATAATTGTGGTCGCTAACGCCATTAAGTATCTCTTCTTCTAGAGGAGTGTGACAGATTTTCCGATGAGAGAGCTTCTGAGTCTTCTGAAGAGAACAGGTTGCCTGACCGATCCCAGACTGGAGTCGGCCCTAATGGAACTTGACAGGAGGGATTTCGTCTCACCCGAAGTAGCGGATGAGGCTTACTCCGACAGAGCTCTACTAAGTCTTGCAAGCTCAGGGGAAATTTGCTCCACTTCTACTCAGCCATCCCTCTTGATAAGCATGATAGAAGAATTGAAACTGCACGAAGACAACAAGGTCCTTGATCTTGGGACGGGAACCGGCTTCTGCGCGTGTCTGCTTGGAAAAATGCTGACAATGGGAAGCGCAGTCTCAGTGGAGACCTCCAGAACGGTTGCATCTATTGCCTCGGAAAATCTGCGACGCTACCGCGTGAACAACGTGCAGATAGTGATCGGTGACGGCAGATGTGGTTTCAAAGAAGAAGCTCCGTACGATGCTATGATCTCTACAGTAGCCTTTCCGGGAATAACCGTAGAGCTGTTCAGTCAAATGAAGATCGGAGCGAGATCCATCGTCCCGATACACAGAAGCTACATGAACACGCCCGTTTTCTTATTCGAAAAAACCGGTGAAGTAACTTTGAGAGCTGAGATAAGAACAGGAGCGGTCTTCATGGTAGTGGAAGACTCCAAACCGGACCCCCTTTACAGTGATAACAAGTTCTCACTTGAGCTTCGAGAGGGGAAATTTCGAAGGCTCTAGCTCAGCTGTTGGCAACCTTCCAGAAAACCTCAACGCCCTTCTCAATAACGGAGTCAGCAGGCAAAAACCTTGAATTATGTAGTCCATGCTGTTCTCCTCTTCCTGTACCCAACCAGAAAAGTACCGAAGGGTATTTCATAGCGATCACCCCAAAATCCTCCCCCACGTATTTCATCTCTACCGGATTCACATCGACCAGGGCGCACAGTTTATCGTAGAGATTTCTGTCTACATGAACCTGTGGATACTTAGAACCAATTTCCTGAGAGAACTTCAGACCTCTCTTAGTAGCGACTTCTATCCCAAGTTCTTCGAGTTCCATGATTGCCTCTTCTGAAAGCTCAAAAGCTTTAGTTCTTACGGTCCCTGAAAGAGTGCAGGAATCTGCCACCACATTTCTAACCCTGCCCCCCTGTATGAGTCCAAATCTCAGTACGGAATCTCCTCTATCAACCGAATAGACCCTTTGAAGAAAATCCATAGCTCCCTCAATTGCGTCTCTTCCCTGCTTATAGAAAGCAACATGTGCCGACCTTCCCTCAAAAGTGCAATCCACTTCGAAGGCCGACGCAAAGAGGACGCCGGCTCTTGTGTAAACAGACCCTTCAGGAAATTCATCATTCACATGAAGTGCCCAGGCCTCGGTTATTTCATATTGCTCCAATTTTGGTAAGCATTTCGTGGCACCGCCTCCGCCTTCTTCGGCCGGCTGGAAAAGAAAGAGAAAATTTCTGTTAAGATCGCTTGTTACTATTCTTTCTATAAGTCCAATGAGAATTGTCATATGAACATCATGGCCGCAAGCATGCATAAAACCTTCATGTGCAGATTTGAACGGGGCATCTGTCTCTTCGAAAACAGGAAGAGCATCCATATCGGCTCGAAATAGAACGAAAGGGCCTTCAACCTTTTTCCATTTCGCCAGGATTCCGGTGCCCGCAACCTTTTCGTAGGAGACAGATAATCGATCCAGGAAACTCATAATGTAGGCTTGAGTCTTGAACTCATTGAATCCAATCTCCGGAATCTCATGTAAGTCATGCCTAATTCTCGCTAAATCCATGTCTTCCTCCTCTAACGGCTCCTTCATAGGAACGAAGAACAGCTCAGGTTCTTCAACTTTCACAACCTGCCAGCTGCAGCTATGAATTATCTCTTGGCGAACCCCATTCAGCAGCTCTCTAGTTGATTTATTATAAACAAAAAGGCGCCTAAAGGCGCCTCTTGATCGAATTCTTAATCAATTGATGGCATAATCCCAAAGAGTTATTGTAGTAGAGTCATCTGCATAATCGTCGCCCATGTAGGTTTCAAGAGCGAAAGGAATGTTTGGATCAATTATCCAGTACATCGACAACTCTCCGTCCTCATTGTACAAAGCGACTTTTGTTCCAGTATACGTTCCATTCTTTCCTTCTACTGAATACAGTCCCTCGTACTTGAGAGTACCGAATCCGTATAGTTTTGTGTTCATCTGCTCTTCCAGGTCAATTGCATCATAAATGAAAGATAGCATCGGATTCAGGAAGATGTACATCATCATCGAGAACTGCTGACCGAACATCATATCTGAGGTGAGCTCAGTGTCAAGGGGTAGAAAGTAGGTAGTATCGTAATTCAGGATAAAATGGTTTTCATCGCGATCGATCGTTACCCCGTATATCATTTCCTTCTGCTCTCCATTCTCGAAGTACGAAATTTTGTTATAGACGTACTCCACGGTAGAGTAATCCTGCAGAGGCACCCAAGATGCAAAAACGCTCGCCGCCAGAACCAATACTAGAATAACAGCAACTTTCTTCACATTATCACCTCCAAAACTTGGTACCAACATTATACAACTTTCTTGGCGAATAAAGTCAAATGAACGAGAGAACAATGTAGTCTGGATTGGTTATAATTGGCCGAGGTGATCATTTTGAAGAGAGCACTAGTTACCGGAGCTTCATCGGGAATCGGCGAGGTTTTTTCTTATGAGCTTGCAAAGCGTGGGTATGAAACGATCATTGTAGCCAGAAGATTAGAAAGATTGCAGACGATTTCCGATCAAATTGAGAGAGATCTGGGAGTCAGATCTATTCCGTTGAAAGGTGATTTGACGAATGAAAACGACCTGGTCGAGGTTTCGAAACTGCTGAAAGACGTAGATCTTCTCATAAACAACGCAGGGTTCGGATTGATAGGTCCCTTTGAGGATATTGAAGCAGATAGAGAAATGCAGATGATCAAGTTGAATATTGGTGCTCTTTACTTCTTGACGAAGAAATATGCTCTCATACGCAACAGCATTGGCGGAGGAATAATAAACGTTGCTTCTACTGCCGCTTACTTGCCTGTGCCCGGAATGGCGGTTTATGCTGCTACAAAGGCCTTTGTACTTAGCTTAAGCGAAGCCGTCAGCGAAGAACTACAACCCAAGGGCTTCAAAGTGATGGTTCTGTCTCCTGGACCTACAAGAACAGAGTTTTTCGATGTCGCTTCGGGAGGAAGGAGGCAGTTGCCGGGATCGATGTCTCCTGAAGAAGTTGTGAAAAGTGCACTGGATGCATTTGAAAAAGGAAAGAGAAGCGTGGTAAGCGGGCTGATCAACAAAATAATCGCTTCCGGGTCAAGGCTGGTGCCCAGGGCAGTTGCTTTGAAAGCGGCCAGGAGGGCGTTTGAGGATTAGGTAAAAACATTCACTCTTATGAAGAATAGACATGTAACCTTCACGATTGGCCGTTTATAAGGATTGAGACCATCTTGGCCGTTCATTCATATTCGAGGAAACACTGAGAAATATATCTAAGTTGCCAGGCTTCGATAGTTGCTTCATCTTAAGATTAATTCTGCATATCACCAGGACTCTAAGCGAACTATAAGCAAGGATTCTCAGGAAACTCTAAGAATGAGAGGTTAATATTTCATCGAGATCCAAATAATGGAGGTATCGAATATGAAGAGAGTATTTTCAGCAGTATTAATGGTTCTCATTATTGGTTCAATGTCACTGGCCAGCGGCTCAATGACTGAGGAAGATGGAATTGCATTCATGAGAGAAGAAGAAAAGCTAGCTCACGATGTCTATACCGTACTCTATGAAATATGGGGATTGAATGTCTTCGGTAACATTGCTAGAAGTGAACAGACTCATACAGAAGCAGTTCTTTCTCTGATCGGTGATTTTGGCATGGTAGATCCAGTAGGTGAAAATGAAATTGGAGTCTTCACTAATTCAACGCTTCAGGAGCTTTATGATGAACTCATCGAGAGTGGAAGCAAGTCTCTTCTGGATGCGGTGAAAGTTGGTCTTCTAATAGAAGAGATAGATATTAAGGACCTGGAAGAATTGCTTGAGGGAGACATCGACTCGAGAACTGCGAGGGTATACGAAAATCTGCTTAGAGGTTCTGAGAACCACCTAAGGGCATTCCTCAGACAGTATGAGAGACTCGCTGGAAGCTATACGCCTGAAGTACTCGATGTTGAGAGGTTCAACGAGATAGCATCTGGCAGATAGACTTTACAGTAATTCAGATCATTGGGCGGACATTCCGCCCTTTCTTTTTGGAATTAGTTATTCTGTGGCCTTTAGAAACTTTCTTTCCACCAAGATCGTTTCAAGTAATTAGATGACATCCTAACCGACCATTGCTCAGGACTCGTAATGACCTATAATCTTATTATATGAAAGTAGAGGAGGGATACGGTGGTCAGGATAGTAACGGACAGCTCATGTGATCTACCGGTTGAAACGTTAAAGAAGTATGGTATTCCCTTTGCCTCTCTCAACATTTCTGTAGATGATATGACTTTCAAGGAAGATATCGACATTACTCCAGAGGAGTTCTGGCGATTAATGGGCAAATCCCGTGAACTTCCGAAGACATCTCAGCCTTCGCCGGCCGATTTTGCAGGAATCTTTGAGGATATTCAGAAGATGGGCGAAATTCCACTATGTATTACGATATCATCGAAGCTCAGCGGTACCTATCAATCAGCGGTCCTTGGTGCCGAAATGAGCGGAGGCAAGGCGATCGTGTTCGATTCTCTTGCAGGTTCGATTTCGCATGGCATCCAGGTGCTGATGGCCGCCAGAATGGCTGAATCGGGTGCTAAGTTGGGCGAAATAGTCGAAGCGCTTGAAGAGTACAGAAAAAACGTGAAGATAATCATCCCTCTTGCGACAGTGGAGAATATCGTCAAAGGTGGCCGTCTGAGCAAATTTCAAGGGAGCCTGGTCAACATATTGAATATGAAGATTATCCTGCACGGTATAAATGGCGAAGTGAAGCTCCTTAAGAAGGTAAGAGGAAGCAGGAGATTTAGAGAAGCAATAATTGAGTTGATAGCTGATGCCTCAAAATCCGGAAAGAAGATTTTTGGCATTACACACGTCAATAATCTCGAAGAGGCTGAATTCTTTGCATCTGAAATAAGAAAACGCGTGCTAGATTCGGAAGTCATAATTGGAAAGATGGGTCCTGCAATTGCCACATACGCTGGAGAGGGTGGACTTATATTGGCGCTCTAAACTCACAATTTAGAGTAACCAATAAGGCCCAGAAAACTTGAGATTACAGGTTGCCGGTTGAAGCGACAGAAGAACAAGATATTGAATCAAGCTGGAATACGAAGAATTCAGAGCTGGGGAAGACCGCGCTTGGATGCAATACCGATTCGCAGCGAAGCATTCTCTGTTGAAGGACTGCGACCATACTTTTGGTCGTGAATGACGTAGAATCTGGTTCCTAAAACTATTTTATCTTGAGGAAGAATCAGACTTCCATTCTTTCAGTGAACTGTCATGTTTCCATCTAGGATCAGACGAACTAACTCATGTGTAGGATTACGAATCAGCCCCCGCAACTCTGAAGACAGAAGCTAACAAGCAACTCGAGGGTCAATCAACGATTCTCACAATTGCAGCACCATACCCAGGATGCTCTTGGCACCCTTATTTGTTCTGTTGAAAGTCTTCGAAGGAGGATCGAATATCTCTCGTTCCAATAAGTTCAGTACTAGCAAATAGCATTTCTTCAAAGGCACTACCAGAAAACTTCTTGGAAGATAAACAGATCAAACCAAAACTATGCCAGGCTCTAAAAAAAAGAGCGTCATATTCGTCTATAGTTGATTAGGAACATCTTTGTCTGTTTCCTCTGGCCGTATCGGGAGGACAACTGATCATTAATGAACAGCTCTTGTTACATCTCTTCCTGTCAAAAGGCATACGAAACTCTCTACAACGCTCCTCCTAATCGTCACGAAATACAGAATTCTCGTCTTCGAAAGGTAAATTCAGCTTTCTCCCTCACTAATACCTAACTGAATATTCCTAGCGCAAATACTTGTCAAGAAAGGTGAGCATCGCATTTGCACCTCTTATCCTATTTGCTTTCTTCTTGAAGCCATGTCCTTCATCTTCGAACACTACATATTCAACGGGAACATCATTTCTCTTAAGACTCTCAACGATCTCGTCTGATTCCACCTTCAATACTCTTGGATCATTTACACCCTGAAGAACCAGGAGTGGTCTTTCAATCTTTTCGGCGTGAAAGAGGGGGGAAATGCTCTTGAGGTATTCCTCCTCTTCAAAGGGATTTCCAATCTTCGTGTATAAGAGGTCTTTGATAGCTTTCCACCAGGCAGGCACTTCTTTGAGAGTTCTCACCCAGTTCGAGACACCAAAAAAATCCGTACCCACCTTGAACTCCTTCGGCCTGAAAGCAAGTGCAGCTAGAACCATAAATCCGCCGTAACTTCCACCATTTATTCCGATTCTCTCTTCGTCGATGAAATCGAGAGCGGCCAAATACTTAGCGGCGGCCACGCAATCATCCAAATCTGCTTCTCCGTGCTTGTGATCCGCTGCTTTGAAGAAGCTCTTTCCGTAGCCGGAGCTTCCTCTGTTATTGACTGCATAAATAGCATATCCATGATTTGCAATGAACTGAATCTCAGGACTGTATCTTGGCAGAGACTGACCTCCCGGTCCTCCGTGAACCCATACAATTGCAGGTGCTTTCTCGTTTGGCGGAACATTTCTTGGTGGATAGAAGATCCCAGGCACTTGGAGGCCGTCGTATGAAATGAAACGGAGTACCTTTGCTTCAGAGAGGTCATTGCTGTTCACTTCATCGCTCATGGAATCAGTGAGCTGCTCTGTCTCCTTCGTCTCGAAATCGATCGCAAAGATATTGGGAGAGGAGGTTGCTGAGTCACAAAGATAGTACAGGAAGCGGCTATCCTTGCTGAAGCATTGATCGTAGACGACTCCACCCGTCTCCACGGGAGGCATCTTAGGGGAATTGTCTTTTGTATCGATTATATGGAGTTCGGAAAAACCGTCTCTATTTACGATAAGCACGGCACTTTTCCCGTTTTCCGATATCCTCCCGGCGATTATGTCCCAACTGAAGGCAAGAATCTCTTCACGCTCTTTGCTTTCAATATCCGTCACCCAGAGTGTCATGAATTCCCCTTCAATGTCCGATAGACAGTATAGCTTCGACGAGTCTCTTGAGAAGAAGACAGGTTTGAAATTGGCTTCTCCTTGATGGGGAGACAGAAGTGTTGTTTCCCCGCTTAGCAAGTCGTGGAGATATACATTTGAGTTGTTTGCAGTCTCGGGCTTATGAAGGGCGAGAAACCTTTCATCGTTCGAAATTGGACCCAGTTCATACAAGTCTTTATTCTCGAAGACCAGCTCACTTGCTAGATCGGCCTTATCAAACCGATAAAGGTCGAATCTACTTCTATCGATCTTGTTCGAGTAGTAGTAAACCCTATTGCCAACGGAGACGTGAAATCCTGACTTGGTCTTTTCGAAAGGAGTCAGATCCTTGATTTCCTCTTTACTTCCGAGATAGAGATGATGTAGTTCATCGCCTCCCTTGTCCATTGCAAAAATGAAGCTTCCATCTTCGTAGACGTGAGATACCAATGCGTTTTCACTGAGTGATGTTATCTGCCTGTGTTTTCCCTTCTCCTTATCTAGTTCAAAGATATTGTAGTTGCCCGTTTTGTCTGACGAGTAAAGAATTCTTTTGGAATCGGGAGATACCGCGAATGATGCAATGGTCTCATTCTCCATAAGTTCTTCAATCGAGTACTTCTTCTCAGTCATTTAATTCCTCCTTGAATGTTCTACAGCGAAAAAACAGCGAATTGTGATAGGGCATAGCTGTATGGTCCAACGGTGTGTTGGGTTTCCTTATTGCAATCATATAACAAGTAGCCGTCAGTTGGGCATATCCCTGACGGATGACCTTGTTCCACTCAAATCTTGCAACTCGCATTTGACCCTTCCGTAAGAAAGGAAGGGTTCTTACTCTAAAACGAAGCGCGATATTACTGGAATGTTAAAAATGGAGTCTGTCACCAAAGAGAGGGTTGCTTTTCAAACGCGATTCTCGGTAACAACGCATAACTTGAAAACTCTTTAATTTAGTGATATATTGTCGAGAGCTGACTGGCCGCGATGTACGAATGGGAGTGATGTTATGAGGAAAACTAACAGAAGGAGAGGTCTGGCGCTTGCGGGACTTCTGCTAGGAATAGGGGTCCTTTTGATTGGTGCAGCAGTGATAATCCGTCCTGAAATTCTGGGATTCAGCTTTAGTTCTGGCTGGTCATTCAATGGAGTGAAGTTCAACGAAGACTTCTCAGAGACAGTCACCGAGAAAATAAACTCATTGGAAATCGACAGCCAGAACGGAAAGGTCGAAGTAGTGGGCTGGAATAGAGATTATGTTGAAATCAAGGTAGAGCGGTCAATTAGAGTTGCAGACGAAAATCTCAAAGAAGAGTATCTCGAAAAGACTAGACCGGTCATCAATGCAATGGATGGAAAACTTACTGTAATTGTTCCCAAACTATCTCAAACAAACGAATTCAGGGGGCAGGCAACAACAATTTATCTGAGTGTTCCGTCGGAAACGGTGGAAGATATCACAGTGAATACCAGCAACGGCGCAATGGTTTTCAGATCACTCAATGCCTCAATAAGAGGCAGAAGCAGCAATGGAGGTTTGGAGCTTATCTCCGTCTCGGGAAGCATAACGCTTGAAACCTCTAATTCGCCCATTTTTGTCGAAGAGTGTGCCGGGGTCATGGAACTCAAATCCACCAACGGTGCTTTTGAAGCAAGTGGAATATCAGGAACCTTCATCATAGAGACAAGCAATGCTCCGATAACAATCAAAAAGGGAACTATCAATATTTCGGCAAATTCCACGAACGGAGCAATTACAGTCACTGAGAGCACACTCTTTGGCAGCGGAAATTACTTAAAAACCTCCAACGCAAGAATACTGTGCGACGCTCTTCTGCCCGAAACAGGTGTTTTCGAAATAATGACCACTAACGGACAAGTGAACCTCTTGGTAGATGATTCTCTGAAAGCTGAGTTTGACGCATCGACAACAAATGGCAGTGTGAACCTGAAGGATCTTATGGTAGCCGTAATCAGCTCAACTTCTACAAGTATGAAGGGTAATCTCAATGGCGGCAACGGCCTCCTCATCACTCTGAAGACAAGTAATTCCAACATTTCAATCCAGAATCGCAAGAAAGAGAATTCGATCTAGAGTCAAATTGCAGTCGGATTCTCTCCTGCAATTCTTGGAAAGCATTATCAATGAATGATAGTTTATTCTGGTTTTATGATTTTCAGATGATCATTCAGCGAGTTGTCACTGTAAGTGTACAACTGAGTCAGTCCCTTCTCCTGAATAGCTCCAACAAGTACACTTTCCGAAAAGGCCAGATCCGTGCTTTCGTAGACGCTGAAAACTTGCTTAGTGAATTTAGCAGAGCCGACGGTAACTCCTTTAAGAGCAAAAAGATCTCTAAAGAGCGCAATAATCTCATCTTTTTTTGCAACTCTTTCTTCCAAGACACCAGCCAATTTCCACAAAACAACGAATGGGAGGAAAATCTGTTCCTCTTTTCTTGCCGCTCTTGCGAACAAGCGTTCACATTTTACCGCTTCTTGAGGAGGATTGTTTGTCAGAAAAGTCATTAGTACCGTCTCATCTACTGCTTTCACTTCTGCGATCCCTTCCTAAGAACCCCCTTAAGTTCTCAAAGCCCCTCTTTGGTACAAGTACAATCTCACCGTTTCGAAGCTCTACACTTAGACGGGTTCCTTTCTTCAATCCTAATCTTCTCCTGATCACTACTGGTAAAGTAAGCTGCCCCTTGCTTGATAAGCTAGTATCCAAAAGAATCACCTCACCCTTTTCCTTACTTAATGTAAATAGCTCTCATATTCTTACTTTGCCTATGTTGTTCCGTAAGTATGAATTCAATTAAGAACTCTAACTATCTGTACTTATTTTTGTTGCATTAAGGTCATAAGAATTATAACTCATTGACCGCCGAATTTGGAAACGAATGATTTGTAAGTTTCAGAATTAACATTGGCCTTCACGCTTGAATCAAGCATTTGTTAAGAACCACCGCTAATAGCAATTAGGGAGCAAATAGCAGCTATAAACATACCGAATGGAATTCACCAACCTAATGTATTCCTCATAGTGAAAGGGATATAGAGCTTAGAGTTTCCTTACCCGGTTTTGATCTGATCGATTGACGATGATAGTATTTATAATGTGGGAATTGTGTTATTACCTTAACAATGTGTTTTCGATGTCTGGAGGTCTTATATGCGAATCAAACTTCTTTCTGTTCTGATACTTCTTTCGATTTTCTTGTTTATATCCTGTTGCAAGACGACAAGCGTGTTGTTGATTAAATCCCTACCGTTTTCTGAAGTTGAGGTTTTCATAGACGGAGGTGGCGTAACGACACCCTATCTTCTGTCAGTCCAAGAAAACGAAATGAAGGAAATCTCGGTTGAACCGGTGCATTTGCTAGACACTTGCAGCTGGATTGAAGGAGTTGATACAAAAGCGATTTTTTTGGAGTGGTCAGGGCTTGTCTCGAGCAGTGCAACGACTGTCGAGTTGGAAATCAAAAACGGAAGCGAGCTCATCGCAATACTTGATTTCGAAAACAGACTTGAGTATGTCGAGAACTTTGGAGAGGAAGACATTTCAAGAGATGATCTGTCTGGATGGTTTTCTGCAGGAGAGTGCATAGAACTGACGGCCGAATCCTACGAAGGTTACTCTTTTGCTGGATGGGAAGTACAGACCGAAAAAATGTTGGAGACCGGATTGAGCAGTACTCCTTTGATCGTTATCACAATGGAAACTCCGGTACTGTTAAGAGCTGTCTACAATGAGGAGGGTGAAATATGAAGAAGACATTCATCCTCTTACTCTTGGTGGGTATGTCGTTCCTCTTCACTTCCTGCTTCGTGAAGAACTCAATGATTTGTCTGACCTCAGAACCGGTTGATTCAGTTGAGTTCCACATTGATGGTGCCAAACAGCACACTCCCTTCTCAGCCATAGTGAAGGAGAGACAGAGAGTAAGCCTGGAAATCGAAGAAGTTCAGATGCATGATCTCAATCTACAAATCGAGGGATATGATGCTGAATACTACTTTGTCTCATGGAGCGATAATTCTACGGAGACTTCAAGAACGATTGAGATAAAGAAAGGTGAACCAACTGAAATAGGAATAGAAATCTCTGCAAGTTTCAAGGTAGCTGCCTTCGCAATCACGGAAGGCTCAACTTTCACGCAAGAGTTCTACACAGAATGGCATCAATATGGAGAAGAAATCCTGATCAGCGCGCCAGAGCTATCTGGAATGGAGTTTTCGCACTGGTCTGTTGAGCTTTCAGATAGATTTCTCCCAGCAGAGTGTACACCCTCTATTAGAATCGGTGTATATTCGCCAGTTCTGCTTCACGCAATTTACATTACGAAGAAAACAGTTAAGATAAACACGCTTCCAAACCCTGCGGATGGGGGTATAACGTCTGGCGATGGTATCTATAGTGAGGGAGAAAGTGTGACCATCGCTGCAACTCCTTCGGATGGCTACAGATTTGTAAACTGGACTCTTGAAGATGTGCCGGTCTCTGAAGAAAAATACTTCACTTTTGAAGCAACAGAAGATGCGACCTACATTGCTAACTTCACTCACAAGATCTACACGATAACTGCTTCACATACAGAAGGGGGAACCATAAGTCCTTCAGGTGTTGTTCTTGTTACTCACGGGGCGAGTCAGACTTTTCTCATTCAACCGGAGGAAGATTATTTCATATCTGATGTTCTGGTAGACAGCGACTCGGCGGGACCCAGAGATACATACATATTTGAAAACATCACTTCGAATCATACAATTCGCGCTATTTTCAGTCAGACACCAGTTGTTACCTATAGCGTGAAGTTCATTGTTTCAGACAAAGCGGGTTTACTAGAAAACGCATCCGTCACTTTCAATGGCGAGACAATCTCGACAGATGCAAATGGTGAAGCCCTCTTTGCGGGAGTGGCGCAAGGAAAGAGCAAACCTTATTCAGTTTCCAGGACAGGCTATGTGTCCGCTCAGGGAACCATAGATATTGAGAACGAGGATAAGACAGTAGAAGTGAAGCTCAATAGACAGAAATACTCAGTCAGTTTATCGGCAAGTCCTCAGAATGCCGGTGCACTTTCGGGAGAGGGAGTTTATGAATATGGCGACAGTGTGACCGTAGTAGCAACCCCAAACGAAGGTTGGAACTTCATTAACTGGACTGAAAATGGAGGACAGGTTAGCAACAGCGCCGTATTTTCATTCATAATAGGATCCGACAGGGATCTAGTGGCTAACTTCTCGAAAACCTCATACACGATAGTGGCTACGGCAGGAAGCGGAGGAAGCATCTCTCCGTCGGGCAACGTCGTCGTCGAACACGGAGCGAGCAAAAGTTTCACCATAACTCCAGACTCGGGATACGAGATAGACGATGTGCTTGTGGATGGTTCATCTATCGGTAAGGTGTCAAGCTACACCTTCAACAACGTGACTTCCAACCACACGATCGAAGCTACCTTCAAGAAGAAAACATACACGATAGTGGCTACGGCAGGAAGCGGAGGAAGCATCTCTCCGTCGGGCAACGTCGTCGTTGAACACGGAGCTAGCAAGAGCTTCACCATAACTCCAGACTCGGGATACTTCATTTCCGATGTGCTTGTCGATGGTGAATCCATCGGACCTAAAACAGGCTACACTTTCCAGAACATAACCTCCAGCCATACTATCCACGCCCTCTTTGAAGAGACACCGCCTCCCGTGTTCAATGTCACGTTCGTGGTATCGAGTGAATCGGCTCCCGTTTCAGGAGCGACCGTCTCGTTCAACGGTGAACAGCTCGCTACCGGTATCGATGGAACGGTAACATTCACCGGGGTAATACCGGGCAACGACAAACCTTACACGGTTTCAAAGACTGGTTATCAGAGCAAGTCGGGTTTCGTCGATGTTATTGATCGGGACGTTACCGTAAACGTCGAACTGTCCAGGGGCAGCTACACGATAGTGGCGACTGCAGGAAGCGGGGGAAGCATCTCTCCGTCGGGCAACGTCGTCGTTGAACACGGATCGAGCAAGAGCTTCACCATAACTCCTGACTCGGGATGCGAGATAGACGATGTGCTTGTGGACGGTTCATCCGTCGGTAAGGTATCCAGCTACACCTTCGACAGTGTGACCTCCGACCACACGATCGAAGCTGCCTTCAAGAAGAAAACATACACGATAGTGGCGACTGCAGGAAGCGGGGGAAGCATCTCTCCATCTGGCAATGTCGTCGTCGAACACGGAGCAAGCGAGAGCTTCACCATAACTCCAGACTCGGGATACGAGATAGACGATGTTTTTGTAGATGGTTCATCTGTCGGCAAGGTGTCCAGCTACACATTCGGCAACGTGACTTCAGACCACAATATCTCTGCGCTTTTCGGAAGAATCCTCTCAAATGATGCCGATCTTGAAGACCTTGTTGTGTCTCCTGGTTTGCTCAATCCCATTTTCAACAAAGATATCGAAACGTACAACGTGAATGTATCACATGACACAACAGAGCTCACAATTACTGCAACTCTCTCGGATACAAAAGCATCGATGACAATAAACGAAGAGGTAGCAGAAAGCGGTACAGGCAAGACAATTACACTAAATGCCGCGGGGCAAAGCACGACCATAACGATAGAAGTGACTGCGGAAGACGGAACGAAGAAGACATATACGATAACTGTAAACAGGGCACCTGTTCCTGGAGATGGAACTCTAATCATAAAGAGTGAGACTGTTGCTTCAGGAACCTATGTATGGATCACTGTTGCCGCAAGAGATCTACCCGCGATAAAGGGAATGACAATTGTCTTGGAGTTTGATCCAGACTTCTTTGTTAAAGAACCACAATATACCGTCCAGTACTTAACACCGATAAAGGAATCGGGGCCGGTTACCGTCTGGAGCGACAAGATTCCTGACAATGAATACTTGCTGGATCTCAACTTCGGTTTGAAAACTGCCGCGTCTGTTGTTGAAGAGACAGAAATTCTCAGAATAATGATGGAGACAAAGCCAGTCAGTGGAAGCACTGCTCTTTCATTTGCTGAGTACACAGCAACTACTGGAGTGCATGTTAAAACAGTTGTTCTTGACGGCGATATAAAACCTATTGAGAATATCTCGTTGATTGACGGAAATATTGTAGTTCAGTAGGCGAGACTTCTGAACCAGTGGCCACTTGGAGAAATGAATGGTTTCGGATAATTCTCAACTGGAAGTACATTGATACTCTAATCTTCAAGCTCAATAAAAAGGAGGAAAGATGAATGAAAATGAGAAATTGCGTGCTACTGATTATCCTTGCTACAATGTTGCTGCTCTCCAGTGCATGTGTCCACCATGACTCTTTCAAGTATGAAACTGAAGACGCAGTCTTCCTGGTGGAAAACGGTTTGATTGAAGTGGTGGCCAGAAGGAATCTCTACGGACTCGACATCTATCTTGAGGCAGAAGTCGAACCCGAGGACGTGGATACACAAACTCCATTGAAGGTAATAGTCCCTTATGAAAAGGGAACTGTGATAGCCATAGCAGAAGGCAGAAATGGGTTCAAGAAGGGAGAAACGATAGCAAGAATCGCAGGAGATTTCACTTCACCAGCAGATCTCGGCATAGTTACCGAGAGCGTGTTGAAGAACACAGAATTTGTCTCTCAGTCTAGCGCACCTGTCAACGGAGTTTACGTTCAGGACACGTGGGTTCAACCTGAAGGGGCAGGGTTCTTTATTATTGGAGCCCGAAACGTTTTGGACGAACCTATCGCGGGATTTGATCTCGTTGTGGGATTTGATAACTCAACCATTGAGATCACCGCCGTTACAAGCCTCAAACCTGGCCTGACGGAAATTCAGTCAGACATCACCGACACTAACGCCAATGGAAAACTGGAACTGGCTCTGGCATATGAGAGAAACTCGGAACTAACAATTGGTGCAACGCCGGTAAATCTCTACAAGGTCTTCTATAATGTGAAAACCGGCATAACATATGCCAATTCAGAAATCAGTTTTGATTCTTCGGAGTTCACCTGGCTTGATTCAAGTCAATCCTGGTTGCCAATAAAGGAGACTGTCGATGCTACTTCCGGTTTCATTACTGTTGGCGACCCGGTGCTTCTTGGAGATTTCGACCTAAATGACACTGTGAATGTACAGGATCTTCCGCTTTTTGCAGAGCACTATAGAGAGATCTACGATGTCGGTACTGATCCCGAAAATCCTCTCTCTTTCTTCGATATTGGTCCCGCAACCAGATTCTACGGAAATGACTGGGCAGAAATATTCTCAAAAGCAAACAAAGACGGGAATATCGATATCGTTGATCTTGTCGTGCTTGCACAGAATTACTACTTCTCCAGACCTGCAAATCACACCACATTTGTGAAGAATATCAACGAGCTCAATGCAGCAATTGATGGTGATGCAGATCTGATAGTCCTTGGTGCGAATATCACTGGAAGCCCATCAGTGATAGAAAGAATAGTCGATGTAAATCTCAATGGATATACGCTCACAGGAGATCTTAGCGTTAATATTCCTGCAGGTATCTCAGGTAATATGACAATCTTTGACGGCACAATTGAGGGTTCGTTCAACTTCACGGGTCCTGATGTCACGCTATTCAACTATGCAACCATAATTCCATAGAGTTGTGTGTAAACCCTGCTGAAAGGGAAGGTCAACACAAATTGATTGAAAAGGGAGGAAAGGGTTTATGAGGAAGCTTGCGTATATTGTTTTCATGGCAATGATGATCGCGCTGCTTGCATCTGGTTGCTTCAAGATGGCACCCACAGCTCAGCTTGAAACTGAAGAAGCGATCTTCATTCTTAAGAATGGATCAATTGAAGTGAAGGCTGCAAAAGAGCTCTCAGGGCTTGAAGTGTTTCTGAAGGCCAGAGTCGAAGAGAGTGAAGTCAGCGCAAAAGGAACATGTGCCATCGTGAAACAGTTTGAAGATGGTACATATATTGCCACGGCGATTGGTGGAAAGTTCAAATCAGGCGAAACGGTAATGACCATCAGGGGAGGCTTCACAGATCTAAAGAAGCTTTCTATAGAAACGATGGGAGTGGAGCTTGAGGAAGAATACGGACCGCAGTCACAGGTTCCTAAAGATGGAGTCTATGTACAGGATACATGGGTTTCGTCTAACGTATCAGGAAACAAACTAGCAATCGGTGCGAAGAACCTTAACATCGTAGACTACTCTGATACTCCGATTAACGGATTCAGCTTTGTCGTGAAATATGACCCAGCAGACATAGAGATTACTGGGGTCACAAACAGAGTCTCGGGAGCAAGTATAAGTGAGATTGATTACAGTTCCACTGGTGTAATCAACGTGTATGCTGGTTATCCTGATAAAAGCGGTGTTTTTATTGTGGCTCCAACAGAGCTTTTGGAAATCACATTCAATTCTAAAGACGTAAAAACAGTTTCTCAGGTAACTCTCGAAAACGTTCAGGTCACAGTCTTCGATTCCAATTCAGAATGGAATCCCGTTTACATTTCGGCTGTTGGTACAGGTGGCTTTATTACTATAGGAGATCCCAAACTCCTGGGTGATTTCAATCTTGACGGCATAGTGGGAACGGCAGATCTTGGGGAGTTCGCAACATATTACAGGGAAACCTACACAGTTATTACAGATCTGCTAGCCTATTACGACATTGGCCCTGCTAAGAAGGCCTACGGCGGAGCTTGGGAAGATATCTACACAGAAGCGAAGCCTGATCTTGATGTGGATCTACTTGATCTAGTTATCATGGCACAGAACTGGGCAGTACCAAAACCGACAGACTTCAACTATGTCAAGACTCTCGATGAGCTTAACGCTGCTATTGCCAGTGATAGTTTTACTTCGATAGTTTTCGGCTCTGACATTTCGGGAACCCCCAATGTTGTAGGAAGGTTGGTTGACATCAACCTCAACGGCTACACACTGACAGGTGATTTGAACTTCGATATGAATGAGTCAGGCACGATAAACCTCTATGCAGGCGAAATTGAAGGCGATCTCACAGTCAACGCGCCGAATGCAACGTTCAACAACTATGCAGATGTAACTGGTGAGGTAACTATCAATGGCGTTTCAGCAGGAACGTGGAATGAATACTTCTGCGAGAACAATCTTGTCTGGAACGCTGAAAATTCTACATTGTACGTTTATTGCGGAGCAGAAGGAATTACGTTCAATGCAAGCGCCTCAAGGGTCGTTTTTGACGGTCCTGCAATAGTCACGGGTGGGCATTTCATCGAGTATGCTATCATTGCTCCCGGAACGAATGTCACATTTGACACTCCTCCACAACACGTCGAAATTCTAGACGGCACCATATGGAACTCAAGAACCGGATCATTCTATTCCACTATCCAGGCAGCAATTGATGAGGCAGATTCAGGCGATACGATCTTCGTGGGAGCCGGGACATATGCTGAACAACTGGTGATAGAGAAACCGCTGACTTTAGAAGGTCCAAACGCCGGAACTCATGGCTTCAGTGATAATAGAGTTCCAGAAGCCAAATTGGTATTCCCGGATGATCCTGTCTATTTTGACAGTCCTCTCGAAGATGTGATAACAGAATGGAGGGTATTGGTAGAAATAGGGTCTGAAAATGTCACTGTTGATGGATTCAGTTTTAGCAATGAAGGATTGTTCAGTGAAATCAAGTATATGGGAGGAGTTTTCTCATATAAGGGTAGTCTAAAAGTCACTAACAATTCCTTCGAGGGATTCACGACTGCAATTAAAACGGATATCCCAATAGACACCGTATACATTGAAAACGTGGAAATCAGCTACAATTATGTTCACGATAACGTCAGATGGACAAACTCGAGTATATACATCCAGGGAGCCGGAGCGGATGTGTTTGAAAATGTTACGAAAAATGTTGGAAATTCGATTCAAATTCAGCCATACTCCAATTCTGGAACTGGATCGGTGCACGATAATGAATTCGAATCATGGTTATTAGGTATCTGGCACAATTACGCCATGAAAGGTTCAGGCACATGGACTATCACTAACAACAAGCTAACTGCTGCCTCTTACCCAACAGTGGTGGAACCTAAAAATTGGCGTGGAATAGAAGTTCAAACATTCGGATCTTCAAAATCAGGAGATGCTCCGAGAGTCGAATTCAGGGATAATACCATTGACGCTGCCAAAATCATTGATGAATACAGATTCGATACTGTTATTGGTATTAGAATGTCTTCGCCTGTTTCTGATGATGCGGTAGCTGTGTTCGAAAACAACGCTTTCATTAATGTAAGAACAGGAGCCCTCAGATTGGATGGCACTCTGAATCTCGGAACGGTCCTATCTAGCAATACCTTCCCCGAAGGATTTGCTGTAAATGAAGTGGGAGACATGATCGGCAAGTTCAAAGTTACGAACACCACAAAGAAAAAGGGTTACGACACTATCCAGGCGGCAATTAATGCGGCTGATGCAGGAGATGTGATTGAGGTTTCCGAAGGTGCTCACACGATCGATTCCCAGATAAACATCAACAAGGCCATAACCCTCCGGGGTGTCGTCACAAACGAAGAGTGGAAAACGAAGCTCCAGGTTAGTGGTTCCGGTTATCGCCTTAGCGTTTCTGCAAGTGCAACGATCGAGAACTTTGAGATTGAGAAGACCGATAAGACAGGGGTTCAAAACATAATCGGTATTTTTGCTTCTGAGGTGTCAATAAAGTCAAACAAGATTTATGGACGCTATGAGTTAGGTGACGGTGAAGTAAGTCGTGCCATGGAAATCTCAGGAGGCCTTACAGATGTCCTTATCGAAAACAATGAGATCTATTCGCTAAGGCAACCCGCATATATCAATCCGAATACTACTGGAAGCATTAAAGACAATCATGTGTACCTTACACGAGGATGGGTAATTGACGGAGCACTGATGACTTTCAATGGAAATACCTGGGGAACTGGCGATGATGCCAATGCCACCGATATTGCACTTCTCATAGAGACTACTCTAGGTGAGCCTTATGATGACCTTGAGGCATTGAAGAGCGCCAATAACAACGCCAGTATCGAAGACCAGAGAGTTAATCCTGACAGTATTTACGTAAATGCTAGTTCGGCTAAGAGCGAGGGTAGTCCTACTTATCCGTTCAAGACGATAGCTGAAGGGCTGAATGCCGTCAACGAAAATGGAACTATTTACGTTGCTGAAGGAACCTACAATGAGAATGTGATAATCAACAAGCAAGGTATCAAGCTAATCGGCGAAGGTTACGAAGATCCTTCCTGCACCAAAATCAATGGAGCAATTGCAGTAACTGAAGCTAATGTAGAGATCTCCGGATTCATGATATCTGGCGGCGGGGTGGCCTACAGCAACGCAAAGGCCGGTATATACATAGTAGGCGGTACTACGGGACATAAGATTAACGGCAACAAATTGGTCGGAAGCGGAAACGATCCAGCAGACGGTCCTGGTATTCTCTTTGGCTATAACGCAAGCAATGTAGAAATCAGTTCAAACGTCATTATTAGCTGGTATCAAGGTATGTATATCAACCCTTCCAGTAATATTGTCATAGAAGAAAATACTCTTGAATCAAACTATGTGGGTATCGGTTCCGATGGCCTAAATGACGTGTCTATTGTTCGAAACCAGTTCAAAAACAACGAAGTTGAAGATTGGGGCTCGAGTAATGTTGGTGTAGATGTCAGTGCACAATACAACACATTTATCCATGGAGAAGGCAGCAACTGCATGGCAGTGGCCCACTATTCAGGGAACATGATCAATGCTACATGCAACTGGTGGGGTTCAATCGATCCTGTGGTCATCGCTGGTAAAGTGAGGGGTCTGGTAAACTGGTCGCCATTCTGGACTACTGCTGTAGGACCTTGCGGTGGATATGCTCCTGTTAGAAACATCACCACTGGTCTTCCTTACACGACAATCCAGGCTGCCTTTGATGATCTCTACGCTCTCGATAAGCCTGCTGAACCTACACCCTACACGATTGAGGTGAAAGAGGGAACGTACGATGAGCAACTGCTCATAACACAGCAAGAGAACAAGAATATCGTGCTTCGGGCAGTAGATGGAGACGAAGTTGTTCTTAGGAGAACTGTGATAATCAATGGTAAAGGCAGGCACGATGGTGAAGAATCTTTGACAATCAGTGGGTTTGAATTCACTTATGATGATGAAGGCTTTGAAGGCGGTAAAGATTTCATAGTAACAACAGACCCAAGCGCAGTGACAAACGGATACGCTCACAACGTCACTATAGAAAACTGCTCCTTTTCTGGTAATCCTGCTGATCTGAGTTTCGTTGCGATAAGGAACCCTAAAGCGGGTTATGACTTCATAATAAGTGATTGCCAGGGATATTATTTGCACAGTCTAGTGCAATTTGCGAGTGCAGTTACAGGCGCCAAGATTGATAATTGTACACTTGTTGATTGCAAGAGCGGGCTTAATCTAAATGCCTCCACCAATGTTCAGGTTAATAAACTTTGGTTTGAAGGTCCTGGCTACGGGATTCGAGCCGGTCAGTCAACCGGGACCCCAGCCGATACTACTCTGAATATTGCCAATAGTGTACTGATTGGTACTTCTGTATGCACAGTAGATCAGCTGGGAGATCCTGATACTGCTCTAGTTCTTCGTGGTGACGCTCCGAAAAACGTAACGATTTCGCAGTCAGTAATCATGAACACCAATTCGGAAAGCTACGCAATCGCTAACGTAAATAGTCTTAATGCTGGGAGTTATTCTCTAACAATCTCAGGAAACTACTGGGGAGAGACTGACTACAGTTCTGGTCTCCTTGGCGAGCTAGGTAGTGCGCAAGTTACTTGTGAAAATTACTATAAAACTGCAACTTATACAACAGTTCCGCCCGTTCTAAGTAACTTGGTCAATATACCTTGAGCTACTTGAAGATATCGCGGACATAACTAAAACAGTCTGCGAATAGAAGAGCAATCGACCTTGCGAATACTTCTTGCAGTCACTTCACAAGGTCGATTTTTGATTATTTGAGATTCCAGACAAATGAATTTACCTTAGAAAAAACTGTCTTCTGCTGAAACATGATCCAAACCAAAACCGGATCAAAACAACAGGATTCAGTAGGGACGAAATTTTCAGTTATCATGCAACTCTGTGTTGAAGCGTTTCAGATGGATCTTCTGAGTAAATATATTCATCTATAGTGTAGACTTCTGTACGAGCTCATTAGTCTTGTTATTACGGAATCTCATGAGACGATCTATGCTCGTTACGTTCGAGGTATAGATCTCTGGTTGTAGGCTGTTTGACGAAAGTTGTTCATCCGAGGATTGGATGATTGAAAAAACCGGAGGTCTGGGACCCCCGGTTTGAATACATCAGGACCTAATTGGCAACTGCCTGAGGGACGTTCTCTGCGATCTCTATGAGATCTACTTCGAAGAGTCGGTCTGCGATGTATTTTATTCCCTTGATTCCGAGCTCGTCTATGAGAGAGGCCGCTTCCTGATTGGATGTGAAGGTAATTCTCCCGGCCGATTCGAAAGGAGCAATAGACCAGTTATACGATGGTGTGGGAGTGATCGTGCCCTGTTCAATTATGTAGTCGATGATCACGCTTCGATTCTCGACCGTCGATGAAAGGACAATATCCGCGTCGATGAGATGATAACCGCCGCCACCTGCGCGGTAGTTATTGGTCACGACGAGGAACTCCATATCATCTTCGACCTCTTCACCCTCATAGGTGAGATTCACAATTCTCTGACCTACCGGGTTTCGGACATCTATCTGATAGTCTATTCCTTCGATTACATCGAAGTTATACGATGAGAAACGAGCCAGGAGGTTCTGATCCTCAGTACTGTTTGGATCAATTTGGTTGAAATTCTCGGCGCACTTTTCCAGCCAACCCTTGAGTTCGATTCCGTTCACTTTCACAACGTGCAGTGTGTTCGAGTAGATGTAGATGTCTGCTGCATTCATTATTTTGACGTCTCCAGCTTCGACACTGGTGTTGGTTCTGAATGGCGCTGCGGCTGAAAGCAGTGGCATCCCTTCAAATTCAGTTCCCTTGAAATACTCACTTGCATACCAGAGCTGGGCTTCGTTGACGAGCTGAGTGACTTCGTTATCGATTACTCTGCTGAAGTATCCCTTGATCGGTACGGTTGTCGCTCCAACCGGGGCCATTACATAATCAATGGTTGCTTCGTGCTGTTCTTTGACTGCTTCCACTATCTCCGGAGCAGCTTCGACTTCTTCATCGACATGCCAGAGCTGTGGGCATGAAGAGAATATCTCCCACTCTCCATCACGGTTCAGAAGATGGAAATGTATCAGACCTAAGGAGCTTCCCCAGCTTCCTGCCATTGTCACCGGGACTGCATCTATTGTGTCGGCAATTCTCCCGTGGCTGTGACCCATGATGATGGCGTCTATTCCTTCAACGTTTTCGAGCATTGCTTCAGCGTCTGAACTTCCCTGGTGAAGGGATACTATCACTAGATCGACGCCCTCTTCGCGTAGTTTAGGGACATACTTGGCAGCGGCGTCCACTATAGGTTCAGCATAGACTTTTCCTTCAAGGAGGACTCTGTCCCACATCATAATTTCCGGAGGAAGAAAGGCTATAACACCAATCTTGATTGGAATTCCGTCGACTTCTCTTTCCAGTATCACATAGGGGTCATACCTGAGCTCTTGCGTCTCTTCGTTGTAAAGATTTGCCGAGATCATTGGGAAGTCAGCAGAAGCGATGGAGAGATCCAGATACTCGAGGCCGAAATTGAATTCGTGATTTCCAATTCCAACTACGTCATAGTCCATTATATTCATTGCTTTGATTATCGAGGGAGTATCTCCCAATTTGATTGGATCTATTCGCGCTTCACGCTCTGCGAGAACGCTTCCTTGAATAGCATCTCCCGTGTCGATCAAAATAGTGTTATTGTACAGCTCCCTTGCCATCTTGATGAGAGTGAAAGTTTTGGCAGCGCCGTAATCACTCACTTCTTCTACAGTCAGGTAATCGTAAGGCATAACATAGCCGTGAAGGTCCGTAGTTCCCATAATCACGAGTTCATGAATCGAGGTCTTTCCGAAAACCATTGCGGGGATCAGCGTAGCGAGAATCAGGACGATGACAACTGCAGGAATTCTTTTTTTCCAGTTCAATAGCTCCACCTCCAATTAGGTTGGCCAGCACTGTTGTCTGCCGGATGAATGATTGCCCCCTGACCGTGAGAATGCCTTACCGAAGATAATCGAGGATTTCAAAGAATGTTTCGAAACAGTATTATCTTACAATAATCAGATGGACTCATTGAGAAAGAAAAGGCACATCTCAGTAACTCGAAGTAGGCTGTCTAATTAAGCGAGAAACGGAAGAGCCGGGTCTGGCAAGAGCAGGATTGATTCTGGGAAGAACATCCCAGGAAGTGATGCTATAAAACACTAGACGCAAGGTGCCGTGGAACGTCGGCGGTCGCAATGCCGGCAAAGATCATGCCGGGACGCAATGCACTGAGGAGCATCAGTGGACGCAAGGCTGCCTTCGGCAGGAGGCATTATCAGGTCCACCGTCAACGGTTCTCCGTCCTCCGAGATTAAGAGTGATTCTACTGTAGAACACAAGACGCAATGTGCCGTGGAACGTCGGCGGTCTCAGGGCTGCAAAAAAACATGCCAGTCTGCTGCGCTGGCCAGTTCCGCTTCGCGGGCTAGGAGCCGCTGAACGCTTAAGAACGAAACCCCGCTGGTCGCTGTAAAAACCGAGAAAGAGCACGTCGGAGACGTTCGCTTCGCTCACGAGAAGATGAGAGCGAAAATAGGGACTGACAATTCTCCTCATGTCCCATTTTTCGCGTAAAAGGCAGAGATTCCAACCAGGACCTTTTTCGGGCGAACGGCCGTTCGCCCCTACAAGAGAACTGCACAGTCATCTTAAATTGTCATCGCGTAGCGCCTGCCCTGAAAAGATTCTGTTCAGGGAAACTGCACGGGATCTCGCATCTAGAAGCTGCTTTAAGCTGTGAAAGGCAGTTGCAAATTGCCAGCTCCATTTTGAAAGCCAAAAACCAGAAGAGAGTTTCCGATGAGTGCTGTTTTTCATGACTGGTTGGAGTCCAAACGCTCTTGAATCATCACCTTGCCCAAGAACGAAGAACAGATCTTCGCTCTGGAACCAAGAACGGGTTTTCTTCGGAGAACGGAGAACCGTTCAACGGTCAACCAGTTTCTTTTGCTCTTACGAACCAGCAACCCCCGACCTCCGACCCCGGCCTTTTTTACGAAGCCCAGATCCTTAACAGGAGCATTTCAGATGACAAAATAAGTTCGTTCTGATCAGATAACTTTAATTCTGCATCACTTCTTCTGTTGTTGCCCCCAACCCGCTAACCCCGACCCCGATCGTTCTCAAAGCCCAGATCCCGTATAGGAGCATTACGGGATGACGGCCTAAGTTAATCAGAAAGCATCACATTCTGTCATTCTGACAATGCTCCTAGTCAGAATCTCGATCTTCTCGTACGGGAAACTGTGGGGGACAGACAGTTCGTCGGAGAACCAAGAACAGGTTTTTTATTCGGAAAACGGAGAACCGCTCAACGGTCAACGAGTTTCTTTTGCTCTTACGAACCCGCAACCTGCTAACCCCGACCCCGATCGTTCTCAAAGCCCAGATCCCGCATAGAATCACTACGGGATGACGGCCTTAGGTTAATCAGAAAGCATCACACTCTGTCATTCTGACAATGCTCCTAGTCAGAATCTCGATCTTCTCGTACGGGAAACTGTGGAGGACAGACAGTTCGTCGGAGAACGGAGAACCGCTCAACGGTCAACCAGTTCCTTTGCTCTTCCAACCTCTGACCCTGACCCCTAACCTCGGTTACGTTACATCCCGGTAGCTATCCCCAGAGATCAGTGTGGTAGTTTTCTTTCTTAAGTCTAAATTTGATCTGAAAGTCGACAACTTCCTGCCACATCAGTGCACTTGTTGTCGATATGAAGCTTACCATTTCATTCGCAATCCCGAAGACCGGTTCAATGCTTTTCTCAATACTAGAGTTCTTTATTAGGTCGTAATCTAGCCTGTAGTCTCCGATAATCGCGTGATCTTCATACATAGTCGCAACAACTTTTTTCTCATTATATATGACCTCATCCTTTATGGGAAAGGACAGCCCCATGCTTCCCGGCATGATTTTGTCATGTATTTGAATGACTTCATTCACAGTTGGCTTTGTCCAGCTTTTCCCACAGGAAGAGCAGGAAAAGCCGCTTCTGAATCCTTTGATTGAGGATATGGCTCCGCAGCTAGGACAGCGCCATATCAGCTTTTCGATGTGCTTGTAGTTCCGGTAAGGGAGTTTGAATGTGGGATCCTCCTTGCCCAGAAAATCCATAACCTTTTCTTCGAGCTGAGGATCATCGGCTTCAACGGGATTTCCGAATTCAATAGTGGAAGTACCGATAGAGAATATCTTCGACCATCTTGGCCAAAGTCTCTGAACTCCGAAGAACTTGACTGGAATTATGGGAATCTTCAACATTCTGAACAGCTTCCAGATCTCTCTTTTTGTATGAAGAGGCCTGCCGTCCCACGATCTTGCTGCCTCCGGTGCAATTCCGAGAGGAACTCCCTGCTTAATTGTCGCGAGCATCTGCCTGATCGCCGAAGTATCTACGGCATATCTTCTGACCGGGATTACGCTCAACCAACCCAGTAATCCTAATCTGTCAACATAAATGGCTGTGCCCACGAATCTTATATATCGCCACGTGGAATAAAAGATCAGTGGACCATCAAAGTGGGTTTGATGCGCCAGAGCAATTACGAATGGACGCCTCTGCCTAAGCACTTTCGAGTTCTTTACTTTCGAAGGCAGAACAAAGAGGATAACGAGCTTTACAACGAAGGAAGCGACGATAAACTGCCACGGGACTGATCTGGACTTGTCAAAGGAAATTCGCCTTCTCGGATCAGGAAACATGAATGGTATCTCTTCTTTATACTCTTTGTAGCCATCGATGTTTTTTATTGCGAGCCTTTCCTGGAGAAGAGAATGCAGCACAACTGCTGCGCCGATAGCCACAACGTAAAGCAGTCTCCAGTAATCTCCACAGAGAATGCCGAGGCCAAAGATAAAGGCTATGAATCCTGCACTGAATGGATGGCGGACAAATCTGTACGGCCCGCTCTGAACAGTTGTTTCGGGACCGAAGAAAAAGGTCGGAAGTCTTCCCGACCAGTAATACAAGACCAAAGCGGAGTAGATCGACAGAAAAAGAGATCCGGCAATTATTACGGAGCCGAAAATCCTCATACCCAATGCCGCCGAAAACGGAGCGCCTGCGTAAAGCAGAACTGGAATTAAAATCCATGTTATCGCCAGTTCAACGATCGAAAAGACTAGTTTCATCTCAATCCCCCCACTTTGAACACTGATCCTCCATTTGTGCAGTTATCGGCACCGATTGACAGCCCTAAGACCTTGCAGATCTTGCTCGCAATGGATAGGCCTAACCCATGTCCTTGACCGCCTCTAGAGGAATCGCTTCTGTAAAATCGGTCAAATATCTTGTCTATTTCGTCCTTCTCGATACCCTTTCCATAGTCCCTAACACTTAGCACGCCATTTGACCAAACGATCTCAATAGGTCCACCTTTTCCGAATTTAAGAGCGTTTTCGACAAGAACCTTGAGAACGATCTTCAGTAGAACTCTATCTGAACTGATGTCAGTATCCGCCACATCAATTCTGAAGTCATTTGACTCCGCAGAATTTATGCTGCCAACCAGCTCGTCCACCAATTCTCTGATGTTGAAAGTAGTGGTGTTCAGCTCAATACTTGGTTGTGAGAGGAATAGAAGGGATTCAGTGATTGTCATCATTTTGTCTGCAGTGTCTGAAATGCTATCGGCAGCCTCCTTTACGACCTCGGGATCGCTAGAGCCCCAGCGCTTGATCAGTCTTGAGAATCCGAGTATCGCAGTGAGCGGAGACCGAATTTCATGTGCAATATCTGAAGAGAACTGTTCCTGCCTGCTGTATCCATCTTCTATCCTGTCCAGAGCCTTATTGAGAGATTCTTTCAGTTCAGCAAGCTCGCTAGTTTTCGGCTCAGTCTCGACTCGCCTGGAAAGATCATCCATAGTAATTTCTTTGAGCAAACGCGAAGTGTCTTTTATTGGCCTGGAAACCCTGTCTCCAAGAAAGAAACCGCCAACTACCGATAGTGCGACTCCTACAAGAAGCGAGAGAAGGAGTGTGGTAGCCAGACTCTCAAGAAAGAAATCAAGATCGTCCATCCTTGCTCCCAGGACGACTTTCTCAGTTCCGTTCCAGAAACCGTAAAGAAGGTAGGAACTCCCCTCTATTCTTGTTCTCACGTAGCCTTCTACATCGGGAACCGAGACAAGTTCTGAGGGATTCTGAACTACCGTTTCATCGATTTTTACGTAGAACTCCGTGGACCCCCTCCCTATCGACATTCTGCCCATGCCATAACCAAATCCCTTTCCCATAGGGGAATCCATGAATATATTTCTCATCTCTGAAGAGTAATTTCTGATGAAGACGTTCTCAGAAACAGCATACACGAAGAGAGCCGATGCACAGAGGATGAACACTACAAGCACCACCGAATAGATGGCTACCTGTGTTGAAGTTGAGAGTTTCCGTCTAGCGGACAACGTAGCCCGATCCCCTGACGGTCTTGATTCTTTCACCGGTCTTTCCAAGTTTCTTTCGCAGGTAGTTGATGTAAACTTCTACAACGTTAGGGTTGCCCCAGTCCTCACTGCCCCAAACCTTTTCCAGTAATCTCTCTTTCGACATTACAATGCCTGCATTAGAAAGTAAAGCGGCCAGAAGGTCGAATTCGGTTCGACTTAGTTGAAGAGGTTCTCCGCTGACGGAGGCCTCACGAGACTGAAGGTCGAGCATGAGTTCGTGGTAGCTGATTCTCTCCACTTTCCCCTTTCTCCTTAGGACAGCTTCTATTCTTGCCAAAAGCTCTTCAATAACAAAGGGTTTTGGCAGATAATCATCAGCACCGCTCTTCAATCCGCGTACCCGGTCCTTCACTTCGCCTCTTGCAGTTAGCATTATTACAGGCAGGTCTGTCGAAATATATTCTCTGATTTCCTCAAGCACGGCGAAACCATCGATTCCCGGCAGCATGACATCAAGAATCAAGAGATCCGGAAGTTCATTTTCCAAATACTTCAAAGCTTCATTTCCGTTGCTCAAGACTTCTATTTCATATCCCTCGTGACCCAACTCCATTCGGAGAAGTTTCGCAATGTGTATATCGTCCTCAACAGCCAAAATCCTCCCAATCAATTCTTCACACTCCTATCTCTCATGATAAAGGAAGAGGTTCCTCCAAATATCATTCCTGCCGTCATAAACAAAAGACCGAGCACTTCCATTTTACCTGGAATCTCTTTCAGCAATATCATTGCGAAGAACAGTGCAAAGGCCGGCTCGCCGACATAGATCAGTGAGGCACCAACGGAACCGAGAAATCTCTGGTACTTCAATTGTACTGTAACAGCGAAAATCGTGGCAAAAACTGCCGAGAATAATGCAACGAAGATTATTGATCCATTAACGAAGACTTCGCCCTTGACAAATGGGATCAGCATTGAATTGACAAGAACGACAACCACAAACTGAGGCACGAGAAGCTCCATTTCCTTCACTTCTTCTCTTTCGGTGAAATATGAAATAAGGACAACATGTAGAGCAAAAGATATTGCACAGAAGGTTGTAAGCAAGTCGCCGAAATTGAATCCAGCCTCGGGTGTTGTCAAGAAGTAAAGTCCCACAAGGGAGATACCAAGAGCAAGAATTTGATATTTGCTAGGGACGCGCCTCTCGACAATAGGGCCGATAATTGCAACGAGTCCCACGTACAGTGCGGTAATGAAAGCACTCTTCGATGCAGTAGTGTAAACCAGTCCCCAAGTTTGAAATACATAACCTCCGGAAAGGAAAAGCCCTAGAATAAGACCCTGGTAGAGGCTCTTATTTGTGAGTTTCAGACCTAGCTTCTTCCTCAGAGGAACCAGGACAATCAAGGCAATCGAAAACCGAAGAGTATTATAGAATACTGGAGAAAGACCTTCCAGTATGTTTTTCTGTACCGGAAAGGTCATTCCCCAGAAAATTACTACCAGTAATAAATTGACATATGCCTTCGACTTCTGCTTCATCTAAGAGATACGTTCCCCTCTCGGGACACTCTTAGTTGGAAACGCCAAGAACTATTGCAATGACAATTCCTGCGACCAGAACACCGATTATCGAGAAGAGAATTATGTTGTCCGTTTGCTTCTCCTCTTCGGTCTTTTCGGTGAGCCTTAGATCGACTGAAGTCGCCATGTCTCTGTTGACATAGACGTTTTGCTTTGCGTCGTGGTAGCCCCATTTTGAGACAGTCACAGTATGGCTTCCGACCTTTTCAAAGTCTCTGTAGGGTGTATCGCCAGCATATTGTCCATCGACATAAACCTGGCCGTTGGGAATCGATGTTACTTCTAGATAACCGTAAATGTAGTTAGGCAACAGAGAGAACTGGAAATCGCTCGAACCAGGTTGTACGTTAATGGTCGAAGGACCGTAAACAAGATTTCTGTCTGTGTATAAATAGACTGTGTGAGTCCCGGTTTCCAGAGTCGTTGTTACCGGCGACTTTCCCATGAAGATTCCATCGACGTATACGTTAGCATCGTTTCTGTCTGCCCTGATTGTTGTCCTTACAGTAAAAGGCACATAGCTATTATAGAAGTATGTGTAACCCATTCCCCAGCTCGTGGTGAACACGGGATCAATTACAACAGAAAGGTTGTTTATGTTCTGGCTTAAGTAAGGGAAAGGGTATCTGTCAAACAAGGAGAACACGTTTCCAAGAAAGTTCAGCGGAGAAGAAGAAGCGACAACCACGATTGTTTCTCTTCCTCTTTGAGACTGGATCTGCAGATTGTACTTTGTCGTTGCCTTATCGGTCGGCAAAGTATAGGTCCTTCCTCCCTGAACGTAATTGTCCTGGTCGTAGACATTGGGGAAGAGCACTTGAATCTGCCCTGACGGATCGATGTCTAGAACGGCTACATACGCGCTTCTGTCGACAGAGAAAGATAGTCCCAGAGATTCACCGCCATAGTAAGTTGATCCCATCCCTTTGTTCAAACTCACGTTCACGTTGATACTTGCTCCCGGTCTGCTCATGAACATCAGTCCCTGAGGATCGTACGAAACCGAGGTGGCAAATACGGAGACACTTAGAATTACGATTGCAAGAAGCAAAACTCTTTTCACGCTAATCCCTCCTCACTTCCTAAGGCTTTCTACTGCACTGGCTATAATACCTACTGACCTATAGAGTCCCTCAATCTCTTTTTCTGAAAGACCGATTCTCAAAACTCTTTCTACGCCATTTCGACCAAGAATTGTGGGAACACTGAAAGGTACGTCTCTCAATCCTTCAAATTCCTCGTGAACCGATGACACGGTGAGAACAGAGCGCTGATTGTTCAGAATAGTTGAAAGTACTTTAGACACAGCCAGTCCGATTCCGTAGTAAGTAGAACCTTTCTTCTCAATTATTCTATAGGCAGCATTCTTGGTCTGTTCAAACAACTTCTCGAAGAGACTGCCACTACAATTTCTATTGCAGCTGCTGCAGAAATCACTAAGCGGAATGCCTGCAATATCTGCGTTCGACCAGTTGACTATCTCGCTATCGCCGTGCTCACCCATTACATATGCATGAACGTTTCTGGGGTCAAGCTCGCAGTGATCGGCTATACTCTGTCTGAGCCTTGCCGTATCCAGAGTAGTCCCCGAACCTATTACCCTGTTTCTCGGGAAGCCTGACGTCTTCCACGCAACCCATGTGAGCACGTCCACCGGATTTGACACCACAAGGATAACAGGCTCCTTGCTGAATGAAAGAGATTCTTTAACCGCATTTTCGACAATCTCAGAATTGTCCCTCAATAGCTGCAGGCGACTCTCGCCCTCCTTTTGAGGCCTTCCGGCGGTAATAACCACAACATCGGAATCTGCCGACACATCGTAATTTCCACCGGAGATTGTCACCGGTCTCACATACGCGTTTCCATGACTTAGGTCCATAGCCTGACCCACCGCAAGTTCTGTATTTATATCAACAAGCGCTATCTCTCTTGCGATGCCTTTTATCATTGTCGCATATGCAATTGACGAACCTACCATTCCGGCTCCAATTATTGTGACTTTCATCTATCACCTCCCGACAAGAGTTCATCAAACCAATGTCGGAATCTAGCTTCGAGGTTCTCGCCTCCCACTTTCTCCACGATCTCGCCTCTGACGAATATGACTCCGCCCGAGGCCGTTCCAGCGATCCCAATGTCTGCCTCACTACCCTCGCCAATTCCGTTAACTACACAGCCCATTACCGCAACCGAAAGGTCGGCATCTACATTTCCTACCCAGTTCTTGACTTTTCTGGCAAGAGCTTCAACATCTATTTCAGTTCTTGCACAGGTTGGACAGGAGATAACATTGACACCCCTTCTCAGCCCCAGCGACTTGAGAACGCTCAATCCAACCTCTATTTCCTGAACCGGGTCACCCGACATCGATACTCTTATGGTGTCTCCAATGCCTTTAAGCAAGAGTGTGCCAATACCAATAGAAGACTTCACGGTTGAATCAAGCCCAAAACCCGCCTCTGTAACACCAAGGTGAAGCGGATAGTCGGTCTTCTCGTACAGGTATTCATTCGCACTCACAGTCTCTGATACCGATGAAGACTTAAGAGAAATCACAATGTCCTCGAATCCTGCGCCCTCGAGGATTCTTACCTGAGCAAGAGCGCTTTCTGCAAGAGCGACTGGTCTATCATATGCACTGAAATTTCTATCAAGGGAACCGGAATTCGCACCGACTCTGATCGGAACACCATATTCTCGAGCAACTTTGACCGTCTCTATGACTTTCCATTCCTGTCCGATGTTCCCTGGGTTTATCCGCACTTTCGCAGCACCGTTTCTTATCGATTCAATGGCAAGCCTGTGATCAAAGTGAATGTCTGCAATCACAGGTATTCTGCTCAATGAAGAGATTTCTTTAAGAGCTTCCGCGGATTCCTGATCGGGAACTGAGACCCTGACAAGGTCGCAACCGGCATTCGTAAGCTTCTGAATCTGGTCTACAGTGGCAGAGATGTTTGAAGTCTTGGTGTTTGTCATTGATTGAACCGTGACTGGATTTCCTCCGCCAATCAGCACGAAGCCGACTTGAACTGCCTTGCTCATAGCCACCTACCTATGTCAATGAATGTTATGTAAATCATGAAACCCATCAGTATCATAAACCCAATTACGTTTATCAAGCCTTCAATCTTCGGATCTAGTCTCCTTCTGGTTATCATCTCGAGTAATGCCAAAAGCATCCTGCCCCCGTCAAGTGCTGGAAAGGGTATCAGATTTATCACTCCAAGGTTCAATGAAATGAATCCAGCAAAAAAGAGTACAATTCTCAGACCTAGACTCACAGCTTGATCTACTATTGTCACTAGTCCTATTGGGCCGGTAAACTCGTTGATATTTGCCCCACCAGTGAAGAGACTACCGACAACCTTAACCATAGTGAACAGCAGGTTGTTTGCCCACTGAATACCCAGACCTACCGCCTCGAAAGCGCTGTCGGGATACCAATAGTCGCTACCCTGAGCGAAAGCCCCTGCTTCACCGACGAGGGCAATCATCTCGTTCTTGCTCACAGTTAATTCAATTGTCTGACCTTCGCGTTCTATGGAAACAACGAATTCCTCTGGAAAGCCATGCTTTGCCAAGGTAGTTTCCTTGCCGGTTAACTGAATGAGCAGCTCGTTTGATTTCAAGGAGAGTAGCTGACTCATGGTCGTTAGATCATAACTTGTATCGGTCTTCATCCCATTGACCGCTAGCAGGAGATCGCCCTCCCTGAACTGACCAAAATCGTTTGCCAATAAGGGTTTGAAATTTGCATAGTATATTCCCATCGCGTAGCGTTCCTCTGTTGGCGAATAAGTCAGGAGCGTGCCAGCGAGGGTCGTTCCATCAGAAAAACCAAGTCTTACAGTGCTTTCGGGTGAAAGCACACCGGCATATCCAACGTAGTCTCCGTTAAAGGCTGCGCCGTTGATAGAGGACAGGACTTCACCGGGTTCACCCGTAGTGTTGCCGATGACAATGAAGGCCTCCTGGGGAAGCAATTCGGGCAGAAGAGTGACTTCAACTTCTTTACCATCCCTAAGCACAACAAGATCTATCCTATCGCCTGCTGCAACAGCTTCACTGAGCCTGGTGTTGTCTATTAAAGTCTTTCCATTTACATTGACTATTCTGTCACCGGGCATCATTCCGGATATCGCAGCGGGCGAGCCGGGCTCGACTTTGTCGATTCTTACTTCCTGAAAACCCCAAACCACGGCAACGAGGGAGAGCAACAAAAAACCCAGAAGTAAAGAGAAAGCCGGGCCTGAAAAATAGATGATGAATCGCTGCCAGGCCGGTTTATTCTGAATCTGCTCATTAGCGGGAACGGAAGAATCTATGTTGTCGAGATCCTCTCCAGCAGGTCTAACATAGCCGCCAATTGGGAATGCATTTATTCTAAAAGTAGTATTCTTTCCCTTCTTCGACCACAGTTTGGGACCCATTCCAATAGCAAATTCAATCACTCTCACTCCGAAAAGCCTGGAAAATAGGTAATGCCCCAATTCATGCACCACAACTATCCCCGTCAGAATGAGAAGAAAATATATTATTGACAATACCATCTATTCACCTCTTCTTTTGCCCGTCTTCTTGCAAAGCCGTCAATCTCGATTATTTGACTGTAATCGGTCGGGTTTTGATCATCGGTACCTGCGACCGTCCTTTCAATTATATTGTAAATGCTCCCAAAAGGTATCCTACCCTTCACGAAAGCATCGACTGCTATTTCATCTGCTGCATTGTAAGCGATCTGCTTGCTGACAGTTCCACAAATCTCTCTCGCAAGGGTGAGAGCGGGAAATCTATCTTGCTGCAGTTCCTCCAGAACAATTGGAATGCCGACTATCCTCTCTTCTCCTAAAAGATCATGGCGCGCAGGATAAGTCAGAGAATACGAAATCGGAATTCGCATGTCCGGGCGACCCACATGGAGTTTCACAACGCCATCATTGTACACAACACCGGCATGAACAAAGCTGTTTCTACATATGTAAGTATCTATTTCACTCGACTCGAAGCCAAAGAGATATTTCGCTTCAATGACTTCAAGTCCTTTGTTTACCATTGAAGCGCTATCAACGGTTATCCTGTTTCCCATCGACCAAACAGGGTGCTTCATGACATCTTCAGGGCTTGCCTGGTGAATCTTTTCTTTCGGCCAATCTCGTAGGGCACCGCCAGATGCGGTTATTATGATTCTCTCTGGACGAACAGTACCGTCAAGAAGCTGAAAAAGGCCGCTGTGCTCCGAGTCGACAGGGATCAGTTCAACTTCTTCTCTAGCACATTTTTTAAGAAGCAGGTTTCCTCCACACACGATAGACTCTTTGTTCGCAAGACATAGTCTGCTGCTGACTTCAGCCGCCCTAAGGCTGAATCTCAGTCCTGCCGCTCCGCTAACGGCAAGCAGCACATAATCGGGTCGTGACTTCTCGAGCATTGTTTCGATTCCCTCTTCGCCGTGGAAAAATGTTGTTCCTGGAAAGGAATCGACTAGATTTTCGTTTCTTTCAAGAGCGGCGGCGAATTTGGGATGGTATTTCGAAAGTTGCTTAGAGAAAGAGGAGAAATTGTGGCCACAGGAAATGGCCACAATTTCGATTTGTTCAATCTTATCTACTATTTCGAGTGTCTGTGATCCTATAGATCCAGTAGAACCAAGAACAGCCAACCGCTTTTTCATGACTCAAACTTCTTCTTTATCTCAGCTGGTTCTCCAGAAGTATCTTCAATTATCTTTTGAATCTCTGATTGAGAAAGTTCCATAATCTTTGCGACCTTTTCGGGCACGTTCTGTCTCTTTCCCGGTACGCATTTATCTGCGTTCTCTTCCTTGCCGGCAACCTTCAGGGCAAAGGCAGCACATCCTGGAGAACCACATACACCACAGTTTATATTGGGCAGAACGGCAAAGACCACAGTTGCTCTGGGATTCTCCTTGAGCTTGTCCCTGTAGCTTTCGATTTCTTCTTGGGTTGGCCTTTTGGGCTTGGGCGGTGCTGCTTTCACTTCCCTTCCGGATGTGGCGATCAGTTTTTCCAGTGTCTTTTCCGCATCTTCCTCTGTCTCTTCAAAGAGAGCGGTGAGTTTGTCGACGTCCGTCTCCATTATTAGCTTCAGTTTTTCGGGAACGCCGGACCGCTTGCCGGGAACACACCCGTCCAGCGGGGCTTTTTCTTCGGCAATAGCCTTTGCAAAAGCCGAGCAACCGGGGAAACCACAGGCGCCACAGTTAACGCCTGGTAAAGAAGCTTCGATGAGCGTGATTCTTGGATCCTTCTTGACTGCAAACTTCGCGGAGGCGAAAGCTAGAAAGACACCTGCTCCTATGCCCAGTACTGCCATAAACAGAACTGAATAGACTACTGTCATACACATCGCCTCACAGTTTTACTAGGCCTTGAAAACCCATGAAGGCCATCGAGAGTAAACCGGCAGTAATCAGTGCAATGGCAGTTCCTCTGAAAGGTTCGGGAATTTCGGAAAGTTCCATCCTCTCTCTAATCGTTGAAAAAAGAATGAGGGCCAGAGCAAAGCCAAGTCCAGCACCTGCAGAATTCACTATCGTCTCGAGCAGCGTGTAGTTCTGCTGAACATTGAGTAGTGCAAGACCGAGAATCGCACAATTTGTCGTGATGAGGGGGAGAAATATTCCAAGTGCATCGTAAAGCGCGGGACTTGTCTTCTTCAGAAAGATCTCGACAAACTGCACCAGTGTTGCAATAATTAGAATGAACACGATAGTTCTCAAAAAGGGAATGCTGAGCATATCGAGAAGAATGTTCAGAAGCCATGTGATAATCGAGGCCATGATCATGACGAATGTAACGGCTATGCTCATTCCTACCGCAGTATCAATCTTCTTGGAGACACCTAGGAAAGGACAGATTCCGAGAAATCTCGAAAGCACGAAATTGTTTATAAGAATCGCTGAAAGAAATATAAAAACCAGTCTAGTAGCCATCAGTCACCCCTCCTCATTTTGCTGCCTTTTTAGCTTTGCTGCGCCTTATTCCCAGATAATTGAAGAAAGCGGCGAGCATGCCCAGAGCAATGAATGCACCTGGAGGGAGTATCATAGCGAACATTTTAACGTCGGAAAGATGGTAATTGAAAATAGATCCGTTTCCGAGAAATTCTCTTACAGAACCGAGCAACACTAGGGAAGCAGTAAAACCCAACCCCATGCCAAGACCATCCAAGAAAGATCTTAGGACATTGTTCTTGGAAGCATAGGCCTCTGCTCTTCCAAGGATTATGCAGTTCACAACAATAAGTGGAATGAATAGGCCCAGAGTCTTCCATAGATCGTAAACGAAACCGTGCATCAACATGTCAATCATTGTGACAAAGGAAGCGATTATGACAATATATGCGGGAATTCTTATCTTGTCGGGAATGAGCTTCCTGACAAGGGAGATCGTGATGTTCGACATTGCCAGAACCGCAGTCGTTGCGAGTCCCATCCCCAATCCATTCTCGGCGCTTGTTGTTGTAGCAAGAGTAGGACACATGCCAAGAACCTGAATGAAGATCGGGTTCTGCTTCAAGATTCCATTTGTGAGAACCGAGAACTTCGATTCAGCCATCATCTAACACCTGCCTTTTCCAGGAACTCTGAGATAGCATTGAGCGAGAATGCAACGGCTCTCGGAGTTATCGTTGCCCCGGTCATCACATCGCTTACGGTGACTATCCCGTCTTCCCTCTTTCTAATGTCTATTTGATCTCCGATAGGGGTTACTCCTGCATCTTTGTCAACTTTTATGCTCTTCTGGAGTCCTTGACTGTCGATCGGATAAAACCTCTTCTGTACACTGTCGTTTGCGATGTTGGCTCCGAGGCCCGGAGTCTCTTGTGAGTATTCAAGAACCTTAATCCCATTCAGATGTACTCCATCCGAGTCCTTTACGAAGGCCGCCATCGACTTGACATCGCCGCCGTAACCGACTGCTATGCCGATAGCCACAAAAACCTCGCTGCCATCATCTTTCAAGAACTTGTATGCAGGGCTTTCTACTCTTCCCTGAGAGTCGACAGCCTGATAGATTATTCCTTCTGAAGCGGTGAATCCCTCTGGGAACCATTCAAACTCTGCGAGTTCGCTTGCGGTTTCGGGGATACTCTCTTCAGCGATCAGAAGTTCTCCCGAATCCGCATCGGTAAGAACATTTCGAATAGCGGCGAGTTTTGCGCCAAGTTCCGCGTTTGCGATCGGCTCTTCAACAATGGTGTAGACCACAGAAAGGACTAAAGCCGCGATTATAGTAATAACCATCAGAGTAATGCCGGTCTTTAAGTAATCACGCATTGCTCTTCACCTTCTTTGGTTTCCCGAATATCTTGGGCTTGGTTCCCATATCTATGAGCGGCACGAATGCGTTCATGATAAGAATCGCAAATGATACGCCTTCCGGATAGCCACCAAACAATCTAATTATCATGGTAACAACCCCACAGCCAACTCCAAAGACCAGATGCCCCTTGATCGACATTGGACTAGTTACCATGTCAGTAGCCATGAATAGAGCTCCCAACATCAGACCGCCTCCAAAAATGTGGTACAGCGGCGAGCCAAAACCGGGATTTGCGGCGTAGAAGATTGCCGCCATTATTGCAACAGTTCCTACGTATGCAATAGGTATGAAGGGTGAAACTCTTCTTCTCAGTAGCAACCATCCAAAACCGAGAAGAAGCAACAGCGCGCTCACCTCTCCTATGGAGCCGGGAATAGTTCCCAGGAACATCTCTTGCAAAGAGAAGACTCTTGGTGCTCCCTGTTTAAGAATAGCCATTGGAGTGGCGGTGGTCTGCATGTCAAAAGGACTGAACCATGTTGTCATTTGAACGGGGAACGAGATTAGAAGAAAGACCCTTCCGACTAGTGCGGGATTGAAGAAATTCTTTCCTAGACCACCAAAGACCGACTTCGCAATTACAATTGCGACGAAGATACCTATCAGGGCCTGCCACCAAACAACAGCAACTGAAAGATTCAGTGCAAGCAACAGTCCTGTGACCGAACCGCTAAGGTCAGGTTTGAAGGTCTTCTTGTGCCTCACGAATCTCATTACAAAGAAGTCGAGAGCCTCCGCGCCGACTGTACAGACAAGTATCAGTATGAGTGCTTTCAAGCCGAACGAGACAACGGCCCAAACTGCTGCAGGAGAAAGTGCGATCAGAACATCCAGCATTATCTTCCTAACATTATCTTCAGATCGCAAGTGAGGTGCTGCCATCATTGACAGTTTCACTTCTTCGCACCTCCCTTCAGACTTCGATAGACCCTTTTATGCAGTTTGAAATTCTTGACCAGATCGATATTGGCCGGACAGGCAAAGGAACAACTCCCACATTCTATGCAGTCCATCAGGCCATTTTCCACTTGTGCATCGTACAACCTATTTGTTCCGTAGAGGTTTAGTAGAAAAGGTTGGAGATTCATGGGACAGACGAATGTACATTTGCCGCATCTGATACAAGGGAACTCTTCAAGAGGTTCGCTCTTAAGCAACAGAGTGATTCCAGAAGTGCCTTTCACAGTGGGAACGTCTGTCTTCGGAACCGTGATTCCCATCATGGGGCCACCGAATAGGGCTCTCTCAACTGTTTCTTGGGCTCCTCCCCCATGACCAATTAGCTCTTCTGCCATGACTCCGATTCTTGAGACGACGTTTAGGGGTTTTCTAATACCCTCTCCGGTTATCGTAACTCCTCTTTCGACGAGAGGATGTCCAAGCTCAACGGCTTCATAGATAGCATAGGCAGTGCCTATGTTATCAACCACGACTCCCACATCCAAAGGAAGCCCGCCCGAAGGAACCTTTCGCTTCGTCAGGGCATAGATGAGTTGCTTCTCAGCACCCTGTGGATACTTGGTTTTCAGTGTCTTCACCTGTATCGATGTCGACTTAGTGGCCTCTTTCATCCTTTCTATGGCCTTTGGCTTATTATCTTCAATGCCAATAATCGCATCTTTCACTTTGAGAGCTCTCATAATCGCAAGAACCCCTCTGACCAATCCCTCGGAACGTTCAAGCATGTACCTGTAATCTATCGTCAGATAAGGTTCACACTCTGCTCCATTAATAACGAGAAGATCAATCTTCTTTTCCTTAGGCGGGGAAAGCTTGACGCTTGTTGGAAACATTGCTCCACCAAGCCCAACGATGCCCGCATCCTTTATCCTTTGGACGATTTCTTCCGGTTCAAACTGATCGTAGGGTTTAGCAGGTTGGAGTAACTCCCATTCATCGTCACCGGATCTCTCAATAACTATCGCGTCGTCCGGCTTCGAAAGCGTTGGATGGAAATATTTCGCGATTTCCTTGACTTCGCCTGTCAGAGGAGAATGAAGATTCGCAGAAATAAAACCTCCGGACTCAGCTATCAGTTGACCGGTCTTGACCCTGTCACCAACATCAACAACAGGTTTGGCTGGAATACCGGCGTGGTTCGCAAGAAATACATAAACCCTTTCTGGAAGTGGAAGAACGCTCAGATGAGAATCCTGAGACAGTTCCTTTTTCTCCGGCGGGTGCACCCCTCCTCTGAAGGTAGGCAACCTCATTTAGTTATCACCTCTCAACCTTAATCAATAGATGTTTGCCTTTCTGGGATCCCGAATAACAAGAAAGTAACTACGACTTCAAACGAGTTCGTGAATTTGTCAAAACAAAAGGAGCGGATCGCTCCGCTCCTATTATATTACATTGTTTGAGTCTTAACGAAAATTAAAACTATTTCCTGGTGATTCTACCGCTGTCCTGATAACCTGTTATCGGGCTGATCTCTCCAACGAACTCAACCACTACATCGGCCAGCACGAATCCCGTGTCGTAACCAGAGAGTCCAGCAAGGGCCTCATAACCATCACCGCCGGAGGCAAGATAGTTATTTGTAGCTACCTTGTAAACCTTATTGTCATCAATGGGTGCTCCGTTCACAAGAATATCCTTGGCCTCACCATTCTCTATTACATAAGTTACTCCACTTACCTGAGGCATGGCGCCCTGACCAGCTTCACGAGTCGCAGTGAACTGAAGAACTTCCCTAAGAGATGTTCCAGGTACGTCTACAACGTACAGAGTGTTTCCAAATGGGAGTACTGTAAGAATGTCACGGTATGTGATTGGACCAGCCTCTATGGATGCTCTGATTCCTCCCGAGTTGCTTATCGCTATATTTGCTCCGGACTTCCAAACCATTGCATCGCAGATCAAGTAGCCGAGGTTTGTATCCTGAGCCCTGACTACCCCTCTGTCGCCCTCGAGTTTTATCGTCGTTTCTCCTACAACGATATTGAGAGCCTCCCCGCCGGCCTTCTTGAAGTAATCCAGAACAGTGGCTACGGCGAAATCAGGTTCGATCTCTTCGGCGATAACAGGGAGATTCCTGAAGGAAACGAAGATAACCGTACCATCAACGATTTCGAGTTCAAGCTTGCCGAGATTCTTTGCCCATTCTCCTGCAGATACTATTATTGTCTCGTTTATTATCTCAGGTCTTTCATAGAAAGTATGGCTGTGGCCGTCGACTATAACGTCAATTCCGTCAACTGCTTTTGCAAGCTCCCAGGAATTAGGGCCGACAAGAACGGGGTTGCTTCCCATGTGGGTGAGCGCAATTATTACGTCTGCCTGAGCTTCAAGCTCGGGAATGATCTCCTTTGCTACTTCTATTACGTCCTTCCACTCGTAATCCTTAGCGTAGAGGTACTCAAGAATCTCTGTTTCCTGAGCGGTGAAGCCGACGATGGCGACCTTTATTCCAGCGACTTCCTTGATTACGTATTCCTGGAAAGCGGGTTCTCCATCTTTATAGATGTTTGCGCTGAGGAACGGGAAGTTGGCAATTTCCATCTGTTTTGCGAGTACGGATGCATCGTTGTCAAATTCGTGGTTACCGATTGCCATTGCTTCAAGCTTCATAAGATTGAGAGCAACTATATCGGGAGCCGCATCCTGCAGATCTGATTCAGGAACACCTGTATTAATATCCCCGGCATGCAGGAATATGGTGTTGGGATTCTCTGCCCGCACCTGATTTATCAGTGTAGCTACAGCCGCGAGCCCACCGTACTCACCTTCAGGCCAGATGTGACCATGTGTGTCGTTGATATGAACAATCGTTAGTCTCTGGGCCATGACAAAAACTGCCATAACCAAGAGAAGGGTAATCAGAAGAACTTTTTTCATACTCATACCTCCTTATGGAATATCGGTGATTTCTCCAATTAGCTCGAAATCGAAGTACCTATCTCCTTCACTTATATGGTAATTGATTATCTCTATTTCTGCGCAGTTTGAAAAGACAGTTCTCGAACTTTTCTCAATCTGCAGCCCGTTTGCTTTCGTTCCTTCTGGTTCGGCTAAGTAAAGCGATTTCACAGTAAGAGCTAGTCTGAAATACCATGAACTCAGTCGCCTTGCAGCCATAATTGTTTCTAGTGGAGCCAGGGATGTCACTATCGTAGTACAGATTATCAAAATTGCAATTAGTAGCGTGAAAGAAGCTACTCCCTTACCCTTTGGGCGAGATGGTCTTACCTCCGGCCACATCTCCCGTGAAATCCTCCTCTCTCACATGATTGAGAATCGCACAGTTTTTTCCTATCTTGGTGTTTTGGGGAACAACGACATCAGATCCGACAACCACAATTCCCGAATCGTAAATGTGAGGTTGTGATTCGTGTGGGACCTCATCGCCGTGTCCAATTACGACTCCGTCTTTCACAATCGTTCCCTCTCCTACAATGCCCTTTTCTATTACTACGTCATTGCCGATTTTCGAGTTAGTCATGATTACGGAATCCTTAACTGTTGATCCCTCACCTATTTGAACTCCCTGGAAAATGACTGAGTTTTCCACTCTTCCATATATCTCCGCTCCCTCGTTTATCAAAGAATTTCTTACGTGAGAACTGGTTCCGACATATGCGGGCAGATACTCCTCAGTCTGAGTATAGAATCTCCAGGAGGGATCGTGAAGATTCAGTGGCGGTATCGGTCGAGTAAGCTCGATGTTGGCTTCCCAGAGTGATTCGATGGTTCCTACATCTCTCCAGTAACCCTCGAAAACGAAAGCGAACAATCTCCCAGCATTGTCTTCGACGATTTTCGGCAGAATATTCTTTCCGAAGTCGTTGTCGCTTTCTTGGTCTTGCTCGTCCTGGATAAGTCTTTCCCGAAGGAATTTCCAGTCGAAGATGTAGATTCCCAGGGAAGCAAGATCTGACTTGGGCTGTTTCGGTTTCTCCTGGAAGTCGACTATCTTGTTTTCGAAATCCGTTATCATCATTCCGAACCTGTGGGCCTCGGACAGCGGAACACGCATGCAAGCAACCGTTCCCGTCGCTCCCTTTGAGAGGTGATAGTCTATCATCTCGTTGTAGTCCATGGAGTAGATATGATCACCGGAAAGAATAACCACGAGTTCTGGGTCGAAATCATCTACGAAATCGATGTTCTGAAAGACGGCATTCGCAGTTCCTTTGTACCAGTTTGAGTCTCCCTGAGCTATAAAGGGAGGTAGGATTACAACCCCACCGTCCTTTCTGTCAAGATCCCACGGACGACCTATTCCAATGTGTCTGGCGAGAATGTGGGGCCTGTATTGAGTAAGTACGCCGACTGCGTAGATTCCCGAGTTGACGCAGTTACTCAATGCAAAGTCAATAATCCTGTATTTGCCACCGAAGGGGACTGCGGGCTTCGCCACCTCATCAGTAAGCAACCCAAGTCTGGTCCCTTGCCCTCCAGCTAGTATCAATGCAACAACTTTCTTGGCCATACAATCACCCCGTCTTAAATTACGCCGTGTTTTTCGATTACTGTGGGCTCTTCATTTTCACCAACGAAACTTCTTCCCAATCTAACGGTACAGTACTTGTCCATTATCACATTTTCTATGTGTGCCCCTTCTTCAACAAGGCAGCCCTCAAGAAGAACAGAATTCTTTACTGTCGCTCCGGCCATAACCCTAGTATCCCTGAACAAGACCGAATCTTCTATCTTTCCCCCTATTACGCACCCGTCGGCAATAACCGAGTTATTCATGGAGGCAGTTCCGGTAATTTTGGGAGGTGGAAGATCCTTCAACTTAGTAAAGACTCTTCCGTTTTCGTAGAAAAGCTCTCTCCTTATCTTGGGATCGAGAATGTCGAGGTTCGTTCGAAAATAACATCTCTTACTCTGCTTTATGTCGCGCCAGTAACCGTTGTATCTGTACTCTCTTACATTCAGAGAAGACAGGTTTGGAGAAATCACACCCTTCACGAGCTCGTTCTCTCCATTTGGAACAGCAGAGTAGAGAAGCTCTCTCAGCAGGAACTTATTGATGAAGTAGATTCCCAGAGCAACGCAGTCACCTTCTTCTGGGTTTTCCGTAACCTTCTCTTTCTCAATCCACTTGATTATTCTCCCGTTCTTGCATACCACCCTATCCATCCCTTCCATGCCGCATTCTCCATCCTTATTGCCGGTAAGAACAGTTATGTCGGCTGCAGTGTCCAGGTGATATCTAAAGATCTTCGTCAGGTCGGTTTTGAAAATGTGATCTCCCGAACCTATCAAAACAGAGTCTTCGTTGCCTCTCCTGAGTATGTTTATGTTTTGGAAGAGGGCATCGGCAGTTCCTTTGTACCCCATGGAAGGGTTATATGGAGAGTAATAAGGCTGCAGTATGAAGAGCCCTCCCTGTTTTCTGTCTAGATCCCATTCTTTGCCTGAACCAATGTGATCCATGAGGCTTCTGGGGCTGTACTGTGTGATTATCCCAACCTTCGATACTCCCGCATTGACCATATTGCTAAGTGTGAAATCGATCGACCTGTACTTTCCATAGACAGGTAGCGCAGCGCTTGTACGAACCTGAGTCAGGGAGCTCAGGTACTCTCCTCGCCCTCCTGCAAGAATTATTCCGAGAACTTTCATATGGTCACCGCATTCCAAATATGGATGCGGTCTCCCTCCCTTCTGTGCGAATTTGTCATTCAGTACTCCATTAGGGGCAAATTTGTCATAAGAGATACCCCGGGTAGAGAAAAATCGGTTTGACCGTCGAGATAGTCCTGCAAGAACAAAACAGCACTGTCAAAGGCTTCGCGATAAAGCTCATCGAAAGTTTTTTTGCTTTCCCAGCCGGCTATGCTGTGAAACCAGGGTTTCATCTCCAGATTTAGAGGATCAACGTGAGTGTCCTCAAAGAAGGCCTCTTCCGGCGATCCCTCTTTAATACTAAAACGCTTAAGTATTAGGGCCAACCTTGAGCGACCATAGATTCCCGCAAAGTACTGATTCATGGAGTCCATAGCCTTCTGGATGGAACAGCCCTTGATTCCGTAGAATTCGGTTGAAATCTCTCGGTAGAGATCTTCAAGTGCTGCCGGCAAAGACCGAGAGAACTCGGCAGTCGGATCGAGATCGAGAATGTCCGCCTCAACTTTGCTCTTGAGAATCACTTTGTCTATCATTGTTTCTAGTTGACGATACTTATATCCATTTCCTGCACGTGCAACTATATAATGGTTCACAGTTGCGTCGAGAAAGTAATGGCAGATAACCCCCAACGAGTAGAAGCGAGAAATCTCTTCCGATTTCCTGCAGAGGAGTTTGGCAAATTCATCACACCTCAGAGTGTGAGAGAACCTCCATAGAGAGAACTCTGGATCCTCTCTTGAGCAGTACTTCCCGGGATCCGTGTAGAGGCACCCAAGATTGAACTCCTCTCTTTTGTCGGCTTCAAGATCGAGTCCTATCTCTTCCAAAACATCTTTTCCATACATAATGTGAGTCCAGAAGCCGGGCAAAAAAACTCACTCCTTTGCTACCAAACCCCACAGACACTTCAAATAAAGGCTCTCCGGAACCTCAACAAGCCATGGATGATCAGGCGATTGTAGTGTAATAGCCAGATGCGAAAATGTTATACCAGTACTTTCCGTTGACCTTCTGATAGACTCAACTAAATGCTCGATACCAATATTATAGGCACAAGTGCATAAACCCAGGACTCCTCCATCCTTTACAAGCGGAAGTGTACTCTCTACTAGCCTTCTGAAAAGTGAAATTCCATGTGGAAGCTCTCTCTTATGCTTAACAAAGGATGGCGGGTCTACTATTACTATATCAAAATAGTCTTTCATTTCAAATCCATCAAGGAAGTCAAGAACATCGCTCTGAACCAACTGCAGCCTTTTATCCAGCCTGTTCACTACTGCGTTCATTCTTCCCCGATCTAGGTCGTCGCCGGACTTGTCTACGCAGATCGCCTTGGCGCCTGAATAAGCCATATTAAGTCCGAAGCCTCCTGTAAAAGAGAAAAGATCCAGACCTTTCTCGAGTGAGAGTTCTGCGGTGATTCTCCTGCAGAATGCTCTGGAATCTCTCTGATCAAAAAAGAACCCCGTCTTCTGGCTGTTTTTCACATCCACGAGGTACTTGATACCTTCTTCCTCAATTTCGACAGAGTCAGGCACTTCACCGAACAGCAAACCCGTATGTCTCTCTATCTTATCTTCCACTCCCATCTCGAAATCGCTCCGTTCGTAGATTCCCTTAGGATTCACGAGATTTCTGAGCAGACCGACTATCATTTCCCTTCTTTTCTGCATAATCGAGTTTCTGAATTGCACAGCCAGGATCTCTCCGTATCTGTCGACCACCAATCCGGGAAGTCTGTCTCCTTCACCGTGAACGAGTCTGTAGTAAGGCTTATTGAAAAGTCTCTCCCGCTTCTGGAGAGCTTTTTGCAGCAACCTGCCGAAGAACATTTCTCCCAGCTCTTCGTCTTGATTTGTTAGAACCATTATCGCTCGGGTGGAGTTCGGATTGAAGAAGCCCTTCCCGAGAAACTCATAGTTCGAAGAGAAAATGTTCACTTCACATACATCATCGGAAGAGCCTTCCAGAGCTATGATCTCGTCTTTGAAGATCCACGGATAAGAATTACGGATCTTGCCTTCTTTTCCCTTTCTGATTCGAGCAATTAGCATCAGAACTGGCCTTCGTTCATGAGTGAATAATCATTCATCTCGCTTTCTTCAAAGAATATATTGGTTTCGCGGTTTGAGCTCTCAATGCTATCGGATGCGTGTATCAAGTTCTTCCTTATGGACACGCCGAACCGACCTCGTATGCTTCCCGGGGCGGCTTCAAGCGGATCGGTCTTGCCGACTAGATTTCTCAATCTTTGAACGACGTTTTCACCTTCGAGCACCATGGCCACGACTGGTCCCGATTGAATGAAAGCCAGCAGTGGTTCGTAGAAGTCTTTTCCTGCATGTTCCCTATACAGATCTCTAGCCATGGATTCAGAGATCGTCAGCATCTTGAGAGCGACAATTTTCAGACCTTTTTCTTCGATCCTTCTTATTATTTCTCCAACAAGGCCTCTCTGTATCGTGTTTGGTTTTAGATAAGCAAATGTTTTCTCCAAAATACTTCCCTCCGGTCAAATTATGTATTCATTGATATAATTAAAGCATGGAGTGGTTCGATGGAGTAGCTAATAAAAGACTTTCCCGGTTCTTGGCTCGCGGTTCGGGAAAAAGTGTGACTTTGGTGGGCAGAGATAGTGAGTACATGAAAGCCTCGGTCATCTCAGTAATAGAGGCTGATCCGAAATGGAACAGAAAGAGATATATTGAAGACTTTCTCCTAATAGAACCGGAAAATGGGAACATTGGAATCGACAGGATTCGAGACATAGAAGAAATGATGCTTCATAAACCTGCGATAGACAAGAGAAAATTCGTGCTGATTAATCAGTGCGAGAAAATGACTGATGAGAGCGCAAATGCTTTTCTCAAAGTTCTTGAAGAGCCTCCCGATTTCGCGACTCTCATTATGACCACATCTTCATGGCAATCGCTTCTGCCAACAGTTAGAAGCAGAACTATTTCGATTGTCATGGATATTCCTGAGGAGCTTATGAACAGACTCAAGTCGGATTACGGAGAACGAGTTTCCCTTATATATGCCTCTGCACAGCAGAGCTTCTCGGTCTTACGGTTCTTTCTGGAGCGAGATCCTGAATCTATAACTCACGAGGCCTTTGGAGTGCCTTCCGATCTTGAGGGATTGAAACAGCTAATTGTAGAGAGTGTAGAGGAAGATCCGATGGATCTCGTGAGGCGAAGAAGAGCGTTTGCAGCTTTGTGCAAGAGTTTTGTGGATTCCAAAAGTTTCTTTTCGGCCTTCAGGGAGGTATCCTCCATTTTCATCGGTCAGGGTTCATTTGAAAGGGCACGTGAACTTGTTGAAGTCTCCAGAAGCCTTTTGAGGGATATTGTGATTCTTTCGGCCGATACTCCTAATGACTCGCTTACGAACATTGATCTGTTAGAATGGCTAGTGAACTTCAAGCCGGGAAAGGACATTCTGGAGGATTTTGTGTGGTGCGACAGTTTTCTTAGACAGCGAACTTCGTCGCTGAGTGCAACTCTTGTTTCTTTTAGAGCTTTGTATGCTCTTTCCAGAAGCCTAGTAAGAAGGAATAACGGAGGTAATTGAGATGCCTGAGATATATGGAACGGTTTATGGAATTGAATTCCACTCAGTAGGGAAGCTGTATCAGTACACTTCCAGCGAGCAGTTGCTGAAGCAGGGTGACTATGTGCTCGCAATGAGTGAATTTGGATTGGATGTTGGAAAGGTTATGTATGGACCTGTTGAAACTCGAATAGATGACACCAAGGAAGAGCTTAAACCTATTGTCAGAGTGATGACCGACGAAGACTGGGAAACGGATTCCAAGAATAGAGAAGAAGCTGAGGCTGCAATGAAGACCTGCCAGGAACTGATAAAGAAGCACTCTCTTCCCATGCGACTTCTTGAGGCGAGATACATGTTTGATCGATCGAGAATCGTGTTTTACTTCGGTGCCGACAGCAGGGTCGACTTCAGGGAGCTGGTCAAGGATCTTGCGAGAGCTTTCAGGACGAGAATCGAGCTCAGACAGGTTGGAATACGAGACGAGGTTAAGATGACCGGTAGTCTTGGACTTTGTGGAATGACTGCCTGTTGCGTTCGTTTTCTAAGACAGTTTGAAAGCATAACGTTGAAGCATGCAAAGAAGCAGCAGTTATTGATCAACCCGGCAAAGATATCTGGAAGGTGCGGAAGACTTCTCTGTTGTCTTTCATATGAACAAGAGCTCTATGAAAACGAGCTCCTGGATATTCCAGATGAGGGCTCTCTTGTCGACTATGAAGGCAAGACCTGTAAGGTTCTGACTGTAAACATTTTCATGAAGGTTATTACTCTTGTTGCAGATGATGGGCAGATGCTTAAGGTTCAGTTCGACGATTTCAGAAAGAGCCAGAGATCGATCTTACAGGATACAAATCCAGATGAATTAATAAAGAATAGAGACGAAGATATTTCGATTGACGACTGAAGGATGAATGGAGGTTGGATATGGCGGGTTTACTTACGAAAGCTGAATTGAAAAGGCTTGAAGATCTTGGAAGAATATGCAGGGGTGACATAATAAAGATGACTACTGTTGCCAATTCTGGTCATCCAGGAGGTTCAATGTCATCCATAGACATCTTTCTCTCCGTATTCGATTTTGCAAAGAATGATCCAAAAAAACCCTTTGATCCGGAGCGCGACAGGGTTATTGTAAGCCACGGACACACATCACCAGGTGTCTACGCGACGCTGGGAAGACTTGGTTTCGTTGATATCGACGAAGTTGTTTCCGGTTTTAGACATCCAGGTTCCGTATTCGAAGGTCACATCACAAGAGGAATTCCTGGTGTAGAATGGACAACCGGAAATCTCGGGCAGGGGCTTTCAGTGGGAGTTGGCATGGCTCTTGCTTCAAAAATCAGCGGAAAGAATTATAGGGTATTAGTTGCAATGAGCGATGCGGAACAGGCCAAGGGCCAGGTTGCGGAAGCAAGAAGGACCGCAAAGAAGTACGGACTTGATAACCTCGTTGTGGTTATCGACTACAACGACGCTCAGATTTCTGGGAATGCGCGCGACATTATGTTCGTGGATATAAAGGCTAATTATCTGGCGGATGGCTGGAAGGTTATTGAAGTTGACGGTCACGACTACTCAGAGCTGAACAAGGCACTTGTAGAAGCGTCCGAGTCGAAAACTCCCGTCGCAATAATCGGCAAGACCATAATGGGAAAGGGAGTTTCGTTTATGGAGGGTGATGTTTCATATCATGGAAAGCCTTTGGATATGGACAAGGCTGCCTCCGCTCTTTCCGAACTTGAGCTTGAAAATGACATCGACAGATTTGTTGAGATGAGAAATAGGCTTCCCTCGTATCATGAACCAATACACCATAAGGACGAAGAAATAAGACCGATAATTGGAGTCCCTTTCGTATATCCTGTTGAAAAGAAGAGCGATAACAGATCGGCATTCGGGAAGGCTCTTGCAGATATCGGAAAGCTCAACAAAGGTAAGCTCCCAGTGATGGTAGTAGATTGTGATCTAAAACCGTCTACGAAGGTAAATGAATTCGAGAAGATCTGGCCTGAGAACTTCATACAAATTGGTGTCCAGGAACACAATGCCGCAACTGTCGCTGGTGCCGCATCGGTGTGTGGTGTGTTGGCTTTCTTTGCCGACTTCGGAGTTTTCGGCATAGATGAGACCTATAACCAGCAGCGACTAAACGATATTAACAAGGCAAACGTAAAGGTCGGAGTAACTCACGTTGGAATCGACGTTGGTGAAGATGGTAAGACTCATCACTGTCTAGATTACATTGGGGCTCTGAGAAACTTCTTCGGATTTAAACTAATAGTACCTGCCGATCCAAACCAAACAGATAGAGCAGTCAGATTCATGAGTAGAGCTGACGGGAATTTCGTCATTGCTATGGGAAGATCTACGATGAATCCAATTGCAGATGAGGATGGAAAGCCTTTCTTTGGGGACGGTTATGAGTTTGAGTACGGAAAGGTAGACATTGTGAGGAAGGGAAAGGAAGTAACGCTTGTTACCACGGGCCAGGTCACTCATCATGCAGTGAAGGCAGCAGACGAACTGAGATCTCAAGGTATAGAAGTGACCGTTCTTAATGTTAGTTGTCCAATTGGAGCGAACTTCGATAGTGTTAAGGAGTACCTCTCCTCTACAGTCATCTCTCTTGAAGATCACAATGTCAATAGTGGTCTAGGGTCCATCCTGTCCGACTATTTAGTCCGGTCTCGAATAACGCCGAAGAGTTTCGAAAAGATTGGCGTCGACAGGTATATGTTCTCCGGAGACAACGAATTGCTCTATGACCTTTCGGGTCTTTCGAGCAAGAGCATTGTAGAAAGGGTCAGGGGTATTATCCATTAATGCTTAGTTTAGAAGAAGAAAAGTTGGTCAATGAGTTTTGCATTATAAACGAAATAGAAGCGGACAGAGAGCTCGTTTTTAGGGCTCTCTGTCATTCCTCTTTTACCAATGAGCTTGCCCAAAACGGAGAAAGGCTTCTCGAGTCCAACGAAAGAATGGAATTTCTGGGAGACGCCGTTCTCGAATTGTCTCTTGCCCGAACACTTTTCAGCAATTACTCCCTTAGTGAAGGCGATATGTCGAAAGTCAGAGCTATGGTGGGAAGCGAGAAGGTCCTTTCATACGTCGCCAGATCAATGAGAATCGGAGATTATATCTTTCTTGGCAAAGGAGAGAGGCAGAGTGGAGGAGCGGAAAGAGATTCGATTCTTGCAGATGCCTTCGAAGCTGTTCTGGCAGCAATCTTTTTGACGGGAGGGCTTGATATCTCAGTTGAATTTGTTCGATCAAAGCTGTCAAAGTATATCGAGAAAGCGGTTGGAGGAGACCTGATTCTCGATTACAAGACTTCCCTTCAGGAACTCACGCAAGCTCGTTTCAGTTCAAGACCAGTATATGAGACAATTCTCGATGAAGGCCCACCACAGGATAAGTGGTTCAAGGTTGGAGTATTCCTTGAAGGGAGAATTGTTGGTGAAGGCGAAGGGCGAACAAAAAAGGCAGCAGAGCAACTGGCCGCAAAGCGTGCTCTGGAAGCTCTAAATGAAAGCGTGAATAGTGCAGGTGCTGAACAGTGAAGTACAGACACTTCGTCGCGTTTCTCTCAGAAGAGGAATGCGATCTAATTGAAGGAATCAGCTGGAACGAAGGCTTTTCAGATCTCTATTTTGAAAAACTTGTTGATTCAGGAAACGCATTGCACGTTTTTCTGGGGGAAGGGGAAGAACTTCCGGCTTTTCTGAAAGGGATCGAGTTTTCGGATCTGGGTTTTAGTGAACAGAAGGAGTGGTTTGAGAAGTGGAAGGAGTCTCTGGTTCCATTTGAGCTCTGTAATGGGATCGAGGTCATTCCTCTGGAGGAAGAAGAGAAAATAATCGATTCAAACAAGATCGGTATTATTCCCGGGATGGCCTTCGGAACGGGCCTTCACGAATCCACGAAGCTTGCCGCTTCTCTTCTTTCAGAGTCAGTGCAAAGAGGTTCTAAGGTTCTTGATGTGGGCTGTGGAACTGGTATATTATCTGTTATCGCTGCCAAGAGAGGAGCGTCTTCGGTTCTCGCTCTGGATGTTGATCAGCACTCTATTGAGAAAACGGTTGAAATTGCCCGAATAAATCATGTCTCTATAGAAACGCGTCTGTCCGATTTTCTTTCGGCGTTGAAGTCAGAGGAGCGTTTTGACCTCATCGTCTCGAATATGATAGTCGAGTTGCTGAACGAGTTTGCTCTCGATCTTCGGGAGTTCCTCCAAAAGGATGGCAGAGTGATCCTTTCGGGAATATACAAAGACAAGTACCAGGAAATAAAGAGTCTCGTAGAGAAGGGCTTTCTCATCGAGCGTATTAAGGAAGATGGAGATTGGAAAGCAATAGTGCTGAGAAGAAAATAGTTTCACTACAGCTTGGAAGGTTTCTGAAAAATGACTTCAGAATCGTTAGAGTCTGTGAATGGGGATTTCCACAAGTCATAGAATCTTCGTTGATTGCTGATGGGAAACCATTTCCAACTTTATTCTGGCTTAGTTGTCCATTTCTGAAGGAGGAAGTTTCGAGGTTAGAAAGTGCAGGAATGATCGCTGAGTTTGAGAAGAGGATCGAAGAAGATGAGGTTTTTGCTGGTGAATACTTGAGAGCGCATTCGCAAACGACACTTCTTAAAGAGCAGCTACTCGAAAAGTCCCCTGTGTCAGATGAACAGAAGAGACTACTTATGGGAAGAGGTATTGGAGGAATAAGAAATCTGAAAAGAGTGAAGTGTCTCCACCTTCAGCTTGCGAATTTTCTCGGCGGGGTACCTAATCCGGTGGGAAGAGACGTCTGGAATCTGCTGAAGAAAACTCAGTGTCCTTGTAAGAGAGTCATCTGTGAAGAGTTGTTGAGCAACTATGAATGAGAAAATATTGAACAAAGCCTCTCAGCTTCCCGAGGAGCCGGGAGTTTACATCTTCAAAGATCAAAAAGGCGTTGCAGTTTACGTAGGCAAAGCAAAGAAACTGAAGAGAAGAGTCCTGTCATACTTCAGAGAATCTACTTGGGCAAAGAATGAAAAGGCCAGACGAATTGCAGAAGAGGCAGAAGATCTAGACTTCATAATGGTCACGTCAGAGCGTGAGGCTCTGCTTCTCGAGGCAAATCTGATCTTCAGCGGAAAGCCGAAGTACAATGTCTTCCTTAAAGACTCTCGGACTTACCCGTATATCTACATTTCTTCAGATCCGTACCCGTATCTTGGAATCACAAGGACAAAAGAGCTGGAAGGTTCATATTTTGGGCCTTATACAAGTGCGGGACTTGTGAGAAAACTGCTTGAATTTCTGCAGAAGGTTTTCAGAATTCGAACCTGCTCGTACGATCTCAACAGGGTCAAGAAACCCTGTTTTCTCTATCACCTCAAGATGTGTTCCGCACCCTGTGTTGAAAAAGTGACGCCCGAAGAGTATCGAGGACAGCTTTCGGCTCTCATCGACTTTCTCGAAGGAGATACATTGAAAGTGAGAGAGGCTCTTCTTAAAAGGATGACGGTGCTCTCCGAGGCAATGCAGTTTGAGAGGGCAGCGGAGATAAGAGATATCCTTTCCTCCATGGATGATCTCTACGCGTTCCAGGGAGTTGAAGCTTCTCTAGATCTGAAGGCGGATATTCTCGCCGTATCTACGGGTTTGGCCGCGTTGCTTCAGGTTAGGGGAGGAATGCTTCTTGGGAAACTGGTTTTTGATTTTCCCGATGGGACTCCGGTAGATTTCATTACACAGTTTTACTACGCAAAAGGAAATCGAATACCGAAAGCGCTTATCGTAACCGGTCTGAAGAAGAAGGATATCAAGCAGTTCAAGAGAGACTTCAATTATATTGGTGATCCTCGTGATGAGCAGGAAGAGAGGCTGCTGAGCATAGCCTTCAAGAACATTGATGAAGAGCAGAAGATTAGAATGAATGCCGCCCATTCCCTGAGACAGGCCCATCAAATTCTGGGATTGAAGAGATTTCCTTCAAGAATTGAGGGGATAGATATCTCTCACACTCAGGGACTGTACACGGTCGCCTCGGTGGTTGTCTTCGACAATGGAAAGCCGAACAAATCCGAATATAGAAGATACCGGATCAGCGAGCTCGATGAACCGAATGATTTTGAGGCGATGGCAACTGTCGTCAAGAGGAGATACACAAAACATCCTCTTCCAGATCTACTTCTAATCGATGGCGGAGAACCACAGCTTAGAGCTGTCGAAAAGGCCTTTTCCGAGATAGGGATAGTCGAATACGAAGTAGTAGGATTAGCAAAGGAATTCAATGAGCTAGTCTTCCTTGACAATCGAGACAGGGTCAAGTTGAAGGAAGAGCACCCCGTCTTGCGAATGATAATCTCTATCGACAATGAGGCTCATCGCTTTGCTGTCAATTATCACCGTGTCCTCAGAGAAAGAAGATTTCAGACTTCAAAGATAGATGACATTCCGGGGATCGGGCCGAAAAGGAAGAAGGCTCTGCTTAAGGCATTTGGCAGCGTTAAAGGCATCGCTGAAGCCTCCGAAGCCGATCTTTACGGTGTCCTCAGGAACAGCAGAGCAGTTGAAATGGTTGTCAAGTGGGCAAATGAAAAAAGTGGAGACTGAGCTCCACCTTTTCATATTGGCCGTAATAATTGTTACTGAACTTTCTCTTTTAGCTCTTTACCGGGTCTGAATTTCGGAACCTTCCCGCCGGGAATCTCGATTGCTTCCTTTGTTCTCGGGTTAACACCTTTTCTTGCCTTTCGCTTCGTTACCTCGAAAGTCCCGAATCCTACGAGTTTCACTTCTTCATTCTTTGATAGCTCTTCCCCAACTACACCGATGAAACTATCAACAACGTCTCCGACAAGCTTCTTGGTTGCTCCGGTTCTTTCTGCAAGTTCAGCGATAAGTTCTTTCTTGTTCACAAGTACACCCCCTAGCTAGAATTCAGATCACAAGACAATTCTAACATCTTCTAATCGGGTAATGCAACACCGAATCAACTGAAACCGTTTGACAAAAGGCATTTCAAAGAGTCAACGTTCTGCAACGCTCGATTCACGCAGATCATCGAAGTTAAGAACATCTTTGTGAGCCTCGATTGTGCTGGTGTATGAAGAGAGGTCCAGAGACCCGTTTCCGCTCAAAGTGAAGACAATTACCTTCTCTTCTCTATTTTCTCTGGCCTCAATTGCTCTTCGTACAGCACCTGCAATTGCGTGTGTCGATTCTGGTGCCGGTACTATTCCCTCGGTTGTGGCGAAGAGAAGTCCTGCTTTGAAAGTCTCGCCTTGAGGTAAGGCTTCCGGAGTAACGATTCCCTCCTTTACCAATCTTGAAACGAGAGGAGCGGCTCCGTGATACCTAAGTCCTCCGGCATGAATTGCGGGTGGAACAAAGTCTCTTCCAAGTGTGTACATCTTCAATAGTGGTGTGAACCCTGCGGTGTCTCCGCTATCGTAGCGATACTCGCCCTTAGATAGAGTAGGACAGGACTCCGGCTCGCATGCGACGAACTCGATGTTTTCACCGTTGAGTCTCCTCTTGACAAAGGGCAGAATCGTTCCGCCAAAGTTTGATCCTCCACCATGGCACCCTATGATAGACGAAGGTTTTTCGCCGAGAATTTCAAGTTGTTTTTCTACTTCCAGCCCAATTATAGTTTGATGCAGAAGCACGTGATCAAGAACGCTTCCCAGGGAATACTTCTTGGTAGTGGAATTCAGGACTATTTCAATAGCCTCGCTGATTGCCATTCCCAGAGAACCTGAGAAATTCTTCCTGTCCTCGAGAAACTTCCTGCCGCTTACGGTGTTCTCTCCTGGACTGGGTTCTACCGCGCCGTTGAACATCTTCATCATGTGTTGTCTCATAGGTTTTGACTGATAGCTGTTTCTGACCATGAAAACTCTCACGGTAAGGCCGAATTTCCTTCCAGCATAAGAAAGGGCACTTCCCCACTGACCGGCGCCTGTCTCTGTAGTAAGCTCTGTAACTCCATCGAGCTTATTGTAGTAGGCCTGGGCAATGGCAGTGTTCGTTTTGTGACTTCCTGTAGGCGAGTTCCCCTCATATTTGTAGTAAATCCTAGCAGGAGTGTTCAGATACTCCTCAAGAAAAGTTGCTCTTATGAGTGGACTGGGACGGAAGACCACATATTCGTCCAGAATCGGTTCGGGAATTGGAATAAACCTCTCTTCACTCATCTCTTGCTCTACTATTGACTTTGGAAAGATAGCCATCATATCTTTGGGGTCGATGACTTTGTTCGTTGCTGGATTCAAAGGCGGATCCATCTTGAATGGCAAGTCAGCCTTTATGTTATACCAGCTTCTTGGCAACTCCTCTGACTTCAAATTCACTACGATTCTCTTCTTCATGCCAGTACCTCCTCAAAAAAATGAAGGGACTCTCAATTGTGAGAGCCCCTTCAATATGGGTTTACCCTGGTAGCAAAAGGCTAACCCCCACCGAAGGGGCGACTCCACCACCAGAACATATTAAGTTTATTTACACATAGATTATCAACCATAGAAATCCCTCGCCGATTTAGCTTAAACAACTATACAACTTTCGTATGTTACAAGTCAAGCAGGATTGTGAAAAGACGTGAAAGCAAATTAGCAACCGTGCCGGAGGTTGTACATTGAGATTCTGACCTAGAGCACTGTCAGAATGACAGAATGTGATGCTTTCTGATTAACCTAAGGCCGTCATCCCGTAGTGGTCCCATACGGGATCTGGGCTTTGGAGAAACCGTGGTTGGGGATAGCGGGTTGGTGGCATCAAGGTCAGAAGTGATGCTGCCTCCGGCAGGAAGTGAGGCTCGCTGGCGCGAGGAAGTGATGCCCGGGAGGGCATCCGGGGAAGTGATGCTGGCGCTTGTGCGCCAGGAAGAAGAGGAAGAGCCGGTGGTTGAGTTTTTGATCTGTGATCTGATTCGAAATCATGCAGGTCTTGTAGGGGCGAACGGCCGTTCGCCCGAAAAAGGTCCTGGTCGGAATCTCTGCCTTTTACGCGAAAAATGGGACCATAGGAGCCGGTCAGTCCCTGTTTTTGGTTATAGCGTGCAGCGAAAAGCGAATCTCAGGTGATAGATCCCGTGCAGAAGCATCACGGGATGACAGAAGGTGAGTTCATCAGGGCAGGCTCTACGGGATGACAACCCCTTCTCAGGTCAATCGTCAAGGGACCACCGTCCTCCGACA
>NZ_JFHL01000030.1 GCF_003664995.1 Mesotoga sp. BH458_6_3_2_1
TCCAGCGTGATGGCCAAAGCTATAGAGCAAGCCCAAAGAGAGAAAAACGTGGTCATCTACCGCTTCTCTGGTTTCACCGCCAACTCCGGAAACGAATACACGCTCCTCAAACAACTGTGCGAAGAGATAACCGGAAGGTACAACACGACGGTGAACAAGGTGGCAGGTATAGAAGAGGGAGAAAGACCACCGGTTATGGAAGGCTCAGGAGAGAGAAGAAATCTAGACCCAAACAAACTGGACGACCTTATAGAAGTCTTCAGAAGGTGTCTCGTCCTTTCCACAGAGGACAAGAGACTGATTCTCTTCATAGACGCGCTGGACCAGATAGATGGTGATCTCACGTGGCTTCCCTCTCTCCTGCCCCAGTACACCAAACTTGTGGTCTCGACCACACTGGACAAAGAGATAGAACTCCCCAACAGTCATCGCCTCGAGCGGCTTGAAAAAGGAGAAGGAGAAGAGATACTCGACAGATGGCTGGCCAGGGCAAAAAGAAGACTGCAGAGAGAACAGAGAGAAGCGATAATGAATGGACTGAAAAGTAATGGAACTCCGATATACCTCAGGCTGCTGTTCGACATGGCAAAGAACTGGCATTCATACACGGGAATCCCGAGACTTGGGGAAAAGACGGAAGAGATACTGAAAGAGTTCTGCGACAGGCTAGAGAGAGAACATACACCCGAGAGAGTGAAAACGATAATAGGTTACATGGTGTGCGGAAGATACTCGGGCCTGAAAGAAGAAGAACTGATCGATCTTCTATCCTTTGACGAAGAATACTACGAATCCTTCCTGAAGGGATCTCAGCATACAGATGAACTGAGAGAGAGAAGGAAGATACCCGTAGTCATATGGTCCAGGTTCTATCTGGACCTGGAAGACCACCTGAGTGAGAAGGAAGTCGAAGGAGTAAGGCTACTTACGTTCTTCCACAGACAGATAGACGAATACATGAAAGAGAGGTACGGAACGAACAGGAATAGAAATCATGGAATACTCGCGGACTACGGACTGAAGAGATTTGAAGATGAGGGGAAAAACTCGAGAGAGGCATTCCTTTCCAGTTCAATAATGCCGTACGTTGGATTTCACCTGTACGAAGCGGAGAGGGAGAAGGAATTACTGCATTTGCTTCCGGAGGAGGAAGAAACGCAAGAGCAAGAAAACAAAAAGGATATCCTTCACAACTCCATTGGCTGGGTGATGGAGAACTACGAGTTCGAAGAAGAGAAGAGGCTGAAAGCGCTTCTTGAAGAGATGTCTACAATCGGCAGGAAGGTGCTTGCAGATGTTATGAGCAGTATTGGAGTAAAACAAAAGAATAGAGGGAGAAGCCTCTGGTGTTTATTCATCCACGAGAAGTCAATTCCCATTCTTGAAAGGCTAGTTCGCATGGATCCGACCAATTTGGAATTGCTAAGGGACCTCGGGATAAGTCTCAATAACGCTGGAAGAAACTGCAAAGGGCTTGTAGCTGTGAAAAAGACGCTAGGATACTATATGAGAGCTCTTGAGATACGAAAAAGACTCGTGAAGAAAATCCCTGACAGAACGGAATGGCAGAATGACCTCTCATTGAGCCTGAGTGACATTGGAAATATCTATAAAGACCTGGGTCAAAGTAAAAAGACTCTAGAATACTATATTAGGTCTCTTGAGATAAGCAAGAATCTTGCAATGAAACAGCCGGATAGAACAGAATGGCAATGGGATCTGGGAGTGAGTTTGAATAACGTCGGGAGTGTGTACGAAGAACTTGGAAAGAGTGAAAAAGCTCTAGAATGCTATTTGCGCTTCATGAAAATAATGGAAAGCCTAGTAGAAAAAGACACATCGAGAACTTGTTGGCGAAGAGATCTGGGAACGAGTGCAAACAATGTCGGAAGGATATATGAAAAATCAGGTAAGAACGATGAGTCTCTGGGGTACTACACCAGATTCATGGAGATAATGGAACAACTCATTCGGAATGACCCCGGGAGACTGGATTGGCAAAGAGATCTAGGCGTGAGTTTGAACAATATCGGCAGGATTTATGAAGACTTTGGTGAAGCTGAGAAAGCACTAGGATACTATGTCAGGTCTAATGAAATTATGGAAGCCGTTATTAAGAAAGATCCATCCAGGATGGACAGGTGGAGAGATCTAGGTGTGAGTTTGAACAACTCTGGAATGATGTACGAATTTCTAGGCGAGGGAGAGAGAGCACTTGGGTGCTACACTAGATTTATTGAGATAATGGACGATCTCATCTGGAAAGATCCTGACAGAATCGACTGGCAGTATGACCTTTCTGTAGGTCTCAGCAATGCAGGAAATATCTGCAGAAGCCAGAACGAAAACGACAAGGCTCTGGTGTATTTCACTAGATCCACTGAAATACGAGAAAACCTTGTTAAGAAGGACCCCGATAGGACTGACTGGCAGAGAGATCTGGGAATTAGTTTGAACAATGTCGGAATGATCCACGAAACCTTTGAAGAATACGATAAGGCGCTTCTTCGCTACAAGAGATTTATGGAGATTATGGAAGCTCTCGTTAAGAGAGATCCCGAAAGAACTGACTGGCAGAGAGATCTTGGAGTGAGCCTTAACAACGTCGGAAGCCTGTACGAGAACCTCGGTGAGCTTGAGAAGGCTTCAGATCATTACAAAAGGGTTCTGGATATAAGAAGAACTCTTGTTCACAAAGAACCAAGAGTTGTTGACAGACATGTAGGCCTCGCATTTGCACTCCTAGATATAGCGAGGATTACGCAAAGCGATGCTCAGAAAAGACAATTAGAAATGGAAGCACGATCAATAACCAAATCGCTTGTAGATGACGGTATGAAACATCGTGAGCTTAACGTATTGAGAAGCATCTTTTCACTATAACTACTGAGTATATTATAACTAAGAGACAGGAGGTATCCAAATGGGAAGTCTTGTCAAATGGGGAAACTGGAAGTTTATCGGAATTCTCTTTGTTATATGCTACGTCATTGGAATAATTGGCTGGAAATTGTACGACCCTTCACTCCCTGTCTCTTCGGCGTTGTATAACTCTCTTCAGCTTTTCTTCCTGGAAGCAAGCTTTCAAGATTACTCAATCCCTTGGATTCTTGAGATAGCGAGATTCTTCGCTCCGATAATAGCGGCTGCAGTCGTCTTGAAGTTGCTAATCTCTCTGATCTGGAAGACAACCAGAGACCTCAGGCTTCTGGGAATTGAAAATCATATCGTCATCTGGGGACTGAACACTGAAACAAATTATCTGCTTGAAAACCTCCTCGGAAACAGCAACAGCAGAATCGTCCTAATCACTAGCACAAATGAAATGAGCGAGTTTCCAGCCTTGAAACCTGCAAGGGGGCTAATGGTAATATTCGCTGACGAAGCAGAGAGTCTCTCAGATAAAACGAAACTTTGTCAGAAAATACATCTGGAGTCGGCGAAAAGTGTTTTTATCATGACCGGAGATGATACGAATAATATCGAAACTGTCGAGAAGATAGAGGCCTATCTTGACGGATGTGAGAAGAAAAGAGAAGCCTTAGTAAAGAGAAGAACTGAAAAGAAAAATTGTGAACTTCAAGTCTTTGCTCACATAAACGACGAACATACGATGAAATTCATGAAGCAATGCAAGGGGAATAATCCAGAAAGAAATGTGTTTATTTCCTTCTTCAACACTAAGAGAATGCTCGCCCAGCATCTAATCGACAAGTTCTCTCCGGACAGGTACAGAAGAATAGGTGAAGGCGATCCCGTACCCGCCACAATCCTTTTAGTCGGTCTGACAGATCAGGGTGAGAAGATCCTGACAGAAGCGGCTCTCTTATACCATTTTGCGAATCACGTAAAACCGAGAATCGTTGTATCGGATAGAAATGTGAAGAACAGGATGAGGTCGATCTACGAGAACTACCCGTTGCTGGGAAACGTTGCGGAGATAGTGGAAGTAGAGTTTCTTGAACTTATCAGGGGCGAAGTCGACTGGGAAATCTTCTCAACAGTTTCCTCATGCTTCATAGCGACAGAAAACGAGGGAGAGAGTTCATTCGTTGCCAGAAAGCTCAGGCAGATGTTTGAGATAAAAGCAGACAGCGATGTAAATGGCCATGATAGAGAAGTGTCAACAGTACCAGCAATAGTTGCAGTAATACCTATGCTTTCCAGGTTTTTTGATATAGTTCCAGAAACCAGGCAAAAGCTGGAAACTGTGAACATAAACATTTCAAACCCAGGAGAAGTGCTAAACACGGATAACCTGTTCTCTACTAACGAAGAAATAGAGAAGATAGCCATGTACTTTCACTGGGAATACAACAAGAGAAAAGATAAGACACTCGACAAGGTCTGGAACGAACTGGAAGATTCCGAAAAAGACTCCAACCGTTACGCTGCCAGACACTTGCCGATCAAACTGAGATTTCTGGGCGTGAGTATAGCCGACGCTTCAACTGATTGCCCGACTTTCGATCAGAATACAGTCACTGAAGATCAGAAGCAGACGATTCACATAATGGAACACAGAAGATGGATGGCATACAAAGAGCTGATCGGATTCGTTTATGGCCAAAAGTGGTTCAAAGAAGATGGAAAATCAAACAAGGAAGTCATGAACATCTTGATGATAAACAACAGCATAAAACCATGGCATGAGCTGGAACCTAATATCAAGGAGATAGACTCGATTTTCGCCAATGCCGGCGACGCTGTAGCCGAACTGAACAAGAAGATCGTAGTAGATAGCCAGAAGAGCTAATCGGAAGCATGGGATCGATAACTTGGACAACAAACCGGGATGTCGGACAATCTCAGAAAGACCTCTAGGGACATTAACAAGTTTAGGCCGTGACGATTATGAAGAATTCTAAAAAACCTCTCTAGCGTCGAACTAAACCTTCATTATCATTAAGGCACAGAAATTCCGATTTCTGCCACGTCTCCTCACGCCTGCGGGCTACTTCCTGCCCGGCGCTCGAAGCCGCAGCACAGGGTAAAAACGAAGAAAGGCTAAAGCGTAATCAGGGCACCGTCCTTGCAATACGAAAACCAACAAGGTAATAGTACGCGGAAGCAGGGGTATCACTGCTCCGAATCGCTACCCGCACAAACCTGGCACTGAAGCTCCAGCAACCGCCACGATTCACCCGGCTGGAACCAGCTGTACTGTTGTACGGATTCGTCTGTGCCGAACTGGAGTAGTTTCCATACCAGTCGCTGCACCACTCCCATACGTTTCCAGACATGTCGCATAACTCAAGTTCATTGCACATTTTCTGCCCAACCCCCTGCATCTTGTTCCTTGAGTTCGAAATGTACCAAGCAACATCATTAACGTTGTCGCTGCCGGAATACTTGTATCCCTTGCTCTTGTTGCCTCCTCTTGCTGCATATTCCCATTCGGCTTCTGTTGGTAGTCTGTATCCTAATGCCTTAGACGGATCTGTTGTCACTCTCCCGTCTTTGTCTAAAAAGTTGCCTTTGTCGTCATACGCCTTCGGGAGGTTCTCTTTCTCGCTCAACCAGTTGCAGTATTCTGTTGCGTTAAACCAGCTAACATTTATTACAGGCCTTTTTCCCTTTTCCCATGATCTAGCTTTAGGTTTCTCTACATTACTCTCGCTATAGTATCTGTCATATTCCTCAAATGTCACAGGATATTTTCCTGCATAGAAATCATATGTAAGCTCTACTCTGTGGGTCGGTTTTTCATTGCTCTCTCCATCGCCCCACGTGTCTCCCATAACAAAACTACCGGCTTCTACATATATAAGCACATCTCCGTTTACCGAGGTCATACCCTTTTTCGCCGGTTCGCTTCCGATTTTTTGCGGGGTGGAGATAGAGTCATGTCCTGGCGAGATTGTTCTCTTTTTGTCTTGTTCACTTCCGATTTTTTGTGTGAGGTTCATGGAATCAAGTCCCAGTGACGATATTATGAAATCAACAAGATTGCTTTTTTCTGAGACATTGAAAATTTGGTGCTTTCTGAGAGCTCGAGGCAGTTCACTTTTAATAAGACCCTCGATAAATGTGAAGATTTTTCCATCCTTCTTCATTCCACTGATTATTTCATAATAGAAGCTTTTCCATTCATACTCGACCCATTTCGAGTTCAGATTTTCTTTGCTCGTGCCAACGACTATCAACACCTGAGCTTTGTCAAGGGCTCTTTCGAAAACTTCTTTGTAAGGAACCTTTCCTGACTCCTCAATCGAAAAACTTCTCATGAAGACTTTTATAGAATTCTCTAGAAGTAGGTCGTTGAGTTCTTTCGCCATATACCAATCTCTCGTGTAATTTCCATTTTCATCTAGGACCCTGCACGATATTATTACCTGGCATTCCTCACAGATAAGCTCGTCTCCGTTTGCCGAGATAATGCCTTTTTTCGCCGGTTCGCTTCCGATTTTTTGCGGGGTGGAGATAGAGTCATGTCCTGGCGAGATTGTTCTCTTTTCTTCTTGCTCTCTTTCAGTTTTAGGTGCAGCGGATAAATAATTCATCCCCAGGGTTGTCATTATAGTTTTCACAAGATTTTCCTTCCTGGATACTGTATATGACTGCGTAGAGTTTAGTAATAGCGGAAGTTCACTTTCACTCATATTATCTATAAAGGTGTAAATCTTGGAATCTTTCTTCCTTCCGTTTAGTATTGCATTATAGAAACTGCTCCACTCAATTTCAACCCACCGCGAGCAGATGTTTTCATTCGTTGTCCCTACAACAACCATTATCTGAGCACTGTCAAGCGCATCAGCAATTGCTTTAATGAAGAAGGACTCACCCATCTCTTCAATCGAAAAACTGCTCATGAAAACTTTTATAGAATTCGCCTCGAGCAAATCGTATAGCTCTTTTGCAAGATGCCAGTCTCTTGTGTAATTTCCATCTTCATCTGATACTTTGCAGGATATGAACACTTGCCACTCTTGCCCAGCGATATGCATTTCCCTATCTCTTGAGTTTCTTTGAATTGTTTGTTTATCTTTGAAGAAATCATTTTTAGTATTGTCTAGAGATTCTCTTGGTTTTTGCTCAATACTTTGGTTTTCTTTATCGGAAAGTGGGTTCTTGTACTTTATCCCTAAAGCTCCTCCTTCAAAGCCTTCTAGATCCTTGTCTGTTATCTTCTTTCCTTCAAACAAGGTCCTGCAAATGCGAAAGCCCAGATAGGTATACAAGCTATTAATATCGCTGCTCTTTCTGAGAGCAACCCTCAAGATTGTTTTGCCGTTATACCAGCTACCTCCTCGAATTGCTCGAACTAAGCCATCATTACTATAGGGATTTGTTTGTGATGTGTCTGGATATTTGCCAAACCAGTCGGTACACCATTCCCAGACATTCCCAGACATATCGTATATTCCAAGCTCGTTGGGTTCTTTCTTTCCCACTTCCTGTGTCTTGCCCTCTGAGTTTGAATCATACCAGGCAACGTCATTAACGTTATCGCTTCCGGCATATTTGTAGCCTTTGCTTTTGCTCCCTCCTCTAGCCGTATACTCCCACTCGGCCTCAGTGGGTAACCTGTAACCTTCTACTCTAGACGGAACTGTTGTTATATCTCCATTCTTATCCAGCAGATTTCCTTTACTATCATAGGCTTTGGCAAACCCTTCCTCTTCACTCAACCAGTTGCAGTAGGCTATTGCATCCCACCAGCTCACGTTGATTGCAGGTCTCTGTACCCTTCCCCAGCCTTCGTCTTTCGGTCTGGTTCTTCGGGTCTCATCGCAGAACAAGTCGTATTCTTCGAAGGTTACCTGGAATCTGCCTATGAGAAAACTATTCGTTAGTATGACTTCGTGGATTGGTTTACAATGGATTTCCAGGTCTTCAACTTCATCCCCCATCATGAAGCTACCTTTTTCTACTAACACCATTCCTTCTGTGGTCCTACTGATAGGGCTCGATAGCGATGGGCTCAAAGATACATCTGAAGGCTGTTCCTGACTGGAACTTTCTAAGTTCTGTTCACTTGTGTTCTCATCTTCCTGAATGATTTGAGGTTGCTCCTCTTGCTCTTTCTCAGGATAAACGACATCTTCTTTCTTTTCTTCGGGGGCTTCTTGTGGGATATCATTGAGCGTTTCTTCTGACTTTTCTTCTACAGTCTCTTCCAATGGAATTGATTCTCGGGAATCAAAGGATTCTAGTTTTCGCTTTATGAAATTAAGTAGCCTTG
>NZ_JFHL01000031.1 GCF_003664995.1 Mesotoga sp. BH458_6_3_2_1
TCCAGCGTGATGGCCAAAGCGATAGAGCATGCCGAAAGAGAGAAGAACGTGGTCATATATAGATTTTGTGGTATTACTGCAAAATCATCAAACGAACTATCTCTATTGATTCAAATGTGTGAAGAGATAACTTCGAATTGTTGTCTTGATAAAGCTAACTTATATGCGGAGCGAGACGATGTTTCTAACACTGAATATGATGATAAATACGGAAGAGACGGCTCCAGGCCAGAACCGAGAGAAGTTTTCGGAAAATTTGAAAAAAGCCTTTCAATATCACTCCATGGTAGAAAACTCGTAGTCTTTGTAGATGCGCTAGATCAACTTTCCGGAAATCTAGCGTGGTTACCGGACGATCTTCCAGATAATACGAAAATTGTAGTATCCTTTAGCAAGCTCAAGAACCCGATTTTGAAGTTCGACACTCACATCATCCCAGATCTAGGTGAATCGGAGATATTGTGGGTCTTGAAAAGTATTTTGAGCAGACACAACCGGAAGCTTGAAGATTGGCAAAGAGATATTGTAATTGAGTCTCTTCTAAAAAACAGACATCCAATAAATCTGAAGCTATTCTCAGGGATTGTTGAATCAATTCATTCCTATTCGTCAGTACGGAAGGTAAAAGAGCTGTGTGAGTCGTTCTATGGCTCTTTCTTCACTCAAATTGAAAAGGAACATACAGATTCATTGATTAGAACCTTCTTCGGCTACATTCTCTGCAGCGTACTGAATGGAATGCCCGAAGATGAAATAGTCGATATTGTATCTTTTGATACCGAGTTCTTCGCTACTCTTTTGAAAGAAACCAATAGCGGAGAGGAAATCAAGAAAACAGGAAGGATCCCAATTGTTATATGGTCGAGGTTTTTCGCTCAGATGGAGCCATATTTTTCTTCAAAAGAGGCCGACGGAGCAACAATTATATCACTATTTCACAACTCGATTCTTGAGGAATCTCGAAGGAGATATGGAGACAATCTAAATTATTATCACGAGCAGCTTGGAAAATACGGGCTTTCAAGACTTTCGAAGCAAGTTATCAATAAGAATACCGTGATTGTGTCGGGATATTCTGTTAAGAACACTTTTATTCATCTATATGAGGCGAAGAGATTCGAGACCATAATTGAGGAGCTTACAAAATTCAGCAAAGTTGCAGGAAATTCTTTTCCACTGCTAAAACTTCTTGAGAAATTGATTGACTGGGTGGTTTTCAATTACGTCTTTGATACCACAGATCCTTTTATTCAAATAATGGAGAAGATTGTTGCTTCAGCAGATTTGAAGAACATATCTAAGTTCCTCGACGAAAAAGGCACAGAATACAGAATATTTGGCTATATGAACTGGGCGCTATTCGTGTTTGAATTACTTGCCGAATTGCAAAGGAGACAGATCAGGCAGAGTAAAAACGCAAGGGAAATCCTCGACGATTACTGCACTACAATAAACAACCTTGGCAAAATCTACAGGGTCACAGGGAGAATAGAAGAATCTCTTAAGTGCTTTCAGAAGTCGCGACGAATAAGACGAAACCTTTTGAAAGAAGAACCAGATAACCTGGAATATTTGAAAGATCTTGCAGTCAGTAGCAGTTACATTGGAAGATCATACAGAGATCTCGGTAGAATCAAGAGCGCTTTGAAATACTTTACAGAATCGTTGGAAACTCGCAGGAAGCTTGCTTCAAAAGAACCCGATAGGGAAGATTTCCAGAGGGAGCTTTCGGTTGCACTTATCAATATCGGAAAAGCATATAGAACAAATGAGGACAGAAAAGCATTCGAGTATTTCAATGATTCTATTGCTATAAGAAGAGAACTCGCTAATAAGAATCCATATAAAGAAGGTTTTCAGAGGGATCTATCATTGGTGCTGGGTGAACTTGGCAGAACACATATGAAATTCAATGATCTTATTAAAGCAAGGAAATACTTTAATGAAGCTCTGATTATAAGAAGAGCTATTGCCAAGAAGAATCCAAATAAGACGGAATCGCAAAAGGATTACGCAATAGCGTTGAGGGGATTCGGTTTGACCCTTATGAAAAAAGAAGATGCTTCCAGGGCAATCGAGTACTTTGAAGAGTCGCTATTAATAAGGAAAAGACTTCTAGAAAAGTCTCCAGAAAGAATCGATCTTAAGAGGGATCTTTCGGTAATTCTCATAGATCTTGGAAAGGCTAAAATGTTAATAGAGGATTATGGTAACGCTCTGAAACTCATTGGAGAAGCATTGTCCATAAGACGTGGAATTTACCAGCTTGAACCAGAAAGACTGGTTTTTTTGAAGGATCTTCGATTGAACTTAAGCAAGATGTCTCTCTGTTTGAGAAAATCGGGGAGAAAAGTTGAAGCGTATGAATTTGCTGAAGAAGCGATCACGATCTCAGAGAGAATACTCGACAAGTCAGATGACAAGCAAAAATCAATAATAGAACTCGTTCAAAGAATTTTGGAGATTTCCGAGCTAAGCGACGGTTTGAAAAAAACTTCCTGGTTGCTTAAGGCAAGAGAAATCCTTGAGAATCTTGAAAAACAGAGAACTACTTACAAAAGTGTTAGATCACTGAAAGCAATAATTGATGCAAAACTTAGAAGCTAATACAGGATTTTTCAGAATCTGGTGATGCGATGATTTTGATCATAATGGTTCGTACCTTAATTCTTGTATTTCACTAAGCACTTGAGATATTTTGCTTTGTACTTCGTTAACCCCGTTTTTCACTTCCTCAAGTTTCAACAAAAGTGAATCAGGTTTTGAAAAGTCTCTCTTCCGAATTTCGATTTCATATCTATAACGAGGCATTTTGTCCTCAAAAAAAATCAGCTTCGTTTCACACTCAAATATCTGATTTCTAAGTCCATGTGTCGTCATCTGATATTCCCATTTTTCCTTGATGTAGCGATCAATAAGCTCATCTATTGCATCTTGTTCTACATATGATTCGTTAACTATTAGATAAAGTGCACGTATTTCGCTATCTCCGAAATCTCCTTCCTGAATCAATACCTCTATCGTCTTCATTGTTTTTCTTCTAAATTCTCTGATTTCCAAAAGCTTTGCATTTGCTTCATTTAAACCTTCCCCAATCTCATTAAGAATCAAATTTTCTACGTTATGGAGGCTTTCTCCCGCATTTTCGATTTCTTGTTCTACTGAATCAAACTTGGACCTAACTGTTTCATAGTATTCTACAAGCTTTTCGTACAGAGAATTTTGACTAATATAAAAGGCTAGGGCCCCAAGAACTACAAGAAGACAGATTACTGCAATACTCGTAAATATCCAAATAGACTTCCTTTTTCTTCTTTGAATAAGAAAAGGGACTTCTTTTGGGTTCGAACCATTGGCATATTTGAGAGCGTTCTTAACGAAGCTCAGCAGCTGGTCAAGAGCACCGGGTCCTTCAGATATGACAGTCAGTCTTCTAAGTCCCAAAGGAAGAGAAGAAACAGGTATATTCTCAACAAAAACAACAATCTGGCATCTTCTTTTTCTATCACTATTGACTTCGTTTTGAAATGTTTCCCATTCGTGTTTTACCCACCCCGATTCAAGATGATCCGGCGATGTTGCTACAACAATCAAAACTTTCGCTTTTCCAAGAGCAAAGTCTATCTCTTCCTGGTAATTTGAGTTACCGGTCTCTATGATGGACAAGGTACTCATAAAAGCATTAATAGAATTCTCTTTCAGGAGCTCGTAGATATTTCTTGCTAACTCCCAGTCGCGAGTTTTGTTTCCTCTGCTGTCAGTTACCTTGCAAGAAACAAAAACCTGCCATTCTTTTCTTGAGCTCATAAACATCAATTCCTTTCACTGAAAGAAATTCCGCTAGAAATTGTACTGTATTTCTATCCAGCCATCTTCAGGTATTTGGTCCTGCACCTGTGAAGGCTCTGGAATATCTTCCCATATGTGGTAAGTATTTACCGAGTTCATTTCAGAAATAATGTTATCAACTTCCTGCTTCTTGAAGAAATCCTCTTCGATCGAATTTACGGTTACCATTAAGCTATCGAGCCGGGATTTATTCCTAGCGTACATTTCTACCTGTTCAACTAGAAAAGCACGTTGCATCTCATTGTTTTGTATTATTATTTTGAATTGTACGATTTTGTTTTTCCATTCCATGATGTCAAACCTAAGTTTGTCTACTGACGCCCTAAGACTCTCGACTTGCTGTTGGGTCAGTTCATAGTACTCTCTTTTAAAATCGGCAGTTTGGGATTTCAAGGATGTCTCTGAACTGATGCGAGAAAGGTTCATCTGATGTTCTCGCAAGCTCGCTTCTACGCCACCAATTTCAACAATCTTGTTGAGATCTGATTCTTCTACGAATTTACTCAGCTCTTCCTGAAGCCTATTTGCCCTTCTAGCCGAAAGATTGTAATCGTCCAAAGCAGCTTTGAAATCATCCTCAACTTCTCTTTCTCTAAGGCTTGCTTCTGCCAGTTTCTCAACTTGTTTGATTTGCTCTTTCTCAAGTTCAACCACTAATTGCTCTGCAGTTTTAATTGCCTCTTCACTAGCTTCAATTTCACTCTGAATATCATTAAGCATTTTCCTAAGTGATATGAGTTCTTCCTTACCACTTGGCTTGTTAATCCAGATTATTACACTAACAATCAAAACCACGAGAACCGCAAGAGAAATAACAATAATGATCCGTTTCTTCATGGTAATCCTCCTAACAACATTCAACACACACATCTCGTCTTACTACACTTATCAAATGTTTCATTTACATCAGATAGGCCACATACCTAAAACATTGGTGTGTTCAAAATACGGTCCTACAAATCCGAAAACCAAGATCTTTAGCTGCTGTTAATGTACTATAGTAAAAACGAGATTCAACCCGCAGGTAGTTTTCGCTGTCGCTGAAGCCTCCGCCTCTAGAAACTCGAAACGAACTAATCTCATTATTATACGGATTTTTTCCAGAGCTTCTACTGTAGAAGTCGTCATTATAAGAGTCGGAACACCATTCCCAGACATTTCCAGACATGTCGAACAGCCCTAGCTCATTACAGGTTTTCTTGCCGACTTCTTGGGTTTTTCCAAATGAGTTTGAATAATACCACGCGACTTTTCCAACTTCGTCCCCTCCAGAGTACCTATGGAAACTAATAGAATTTCCTCCTTTTGCAGCATACTCCCACTCCGCTTCTGTGGGAAGTCTATACCCCAGAACCTCTGACGGATCATCCGTAACCCGCCCGTTTTTGTCCAACAGTCTTCCGTTTTCATCATATGCTTTTGGGAGGCCTTCCGATTCACTTAACCAATTACAATACGCAACAGCATCATACCAAGTAACATTTATTACTGGTCTTCTTCTCCTTCCCCAACCTTCATCATTAGCACTTTCTCTATTAGAGTCACGACAAAAAACATCATATTCATCGAATGTAATTTCGTATTTTCCAATAGCAAATTCATAATCAATAATGACTTCGTGCGCTGGTCTCTCACGATCGAAACCTAAACCAGATGAATCTCCCATTATGAAACTGCCTTTTTCTACTAGAACCATTCCTTCTGGAACTTTGCTTGTGGTGAACTTCCATATAGAACCCTCTGTTGTCGCACCTTTACTGTCTTTAGCTACTACTTTCCAGTAATAGGTCGTATTGTAAGATAATCCACTCTTGTTAATGCTTTTGGCGCTGTTCCCTGTTGATTCTTTCACTCTCAGATCACTGCTGGTACCAAAATAGACATCGTATGTTATTGAATCTCCATCAGCGTCATCACAATCCCAGGATAGGCTAAGTACTAATGGCTGGTTAATTGAATCATTTGTGGGACTAGGGTTCGATGGGGCTTTAGGCGCTTCGTTATTTCTTGTAGTGAACCTCCATATAGGACCCTCTGTTGTCGCACCTTTACTGTCTTTAGCTACTACTTTCCAGTAATAGGTTGTTCCTTGTGATAGATTGCTTCTGTTTAGTTTATTATCCGTCTGATTCGACGATATCTTTGTAGATGGATTGCTGCCTGTTCCGAAGTAAACATCATAAGTAACTGTGTCTCCGTCAGGTTCGTTGCAGATCCATCCGAGTGTCAGTGTCAACTGCTGGTTCGTCGCTTTGTCAGATGGACTTGGATTGGATTGTATAATCGGAGCTTTGTTTTCCTGTGTCGTGAAAGAGTAGACTTGACTGGTAGTTGTTCCTCCGTAGTTGTCGCTTGCTTGTACTCTCCAGTAATATTTCTTCCCCCAATCTTTGTTTGTTATCGTCACTTGGTTTGAATGTGTAGTTGACACATAACCTGGATTGCTAGTCTCTCCAAAGTAAACCTTGTAGCTTATCTCGTCTCCGTCACTGTCTTTTCCTATCCATTTTAGCGTCATGCGGTCTGGATGTATTCCAGTAATTCCATTTGTCGGTGATGTGAGTGTTATTTCCGGTTTGCTGTTCTCTTTCAAAGAACTGCCGGGGGGATGATCTTGTAAGCTCATTACCGCTATTGCAATAGTCACAAGTAAGGTGAAAAATATGAACAGCGGCAATGCTATTCGTCTTTTCTTAACAGGTGTTTCATGATGATCTGTCCTTTCTTCGGGGCCTTCTTGCGGGATATCACGGAGTGTTTCTTCTGCCTTTTCTTCTTCAATCTCTTTTTTTATTTCCTCGCTAATCTTATCTGTTGAGGCTTTCTCTTGCTCATGCCCGGATACATCTATTGATGTTTCATTACTTTTGTCAACAGTCTCCAGATTCTCATCTTCTTCAGTTCTATTTGATCCGGTCTCTTCAATTTGATCTGTCTTTTCTTCCAGCTCTTCTCGTGGGATATCATGAAGCGTTTCTTCTGCCTTTTCTTCTTCAATCTCTTCTTTCATTTCCTCGCTACTCGTATCTGCTGAGGCTTCCTTTGGCTCATGCTCGGGTATATCCATTGATGTTTCACTACTTTTGTCGCCAGTCTCCAGATTCTCATCTTCTTCAGTTCTATTTGATCCGGTCTCTTCAATTTCATCTGTCTTTTCTTCCAGCTCTTCTCGTGGGATATCATTGAGCGTT
>NZ_JFHL01000032.1 GCF_003664995.1 Mesotoga sp. BH458_6_3_2_1
CAACCTGCATTCCCGGAAATTATAACGAGGGTGATTTCACCCCCAGTTTGACATAGATATCCTTCTGCTTCTTAGTGACTTCTCCGATCAAGCGGCCATGTTCGGGATACTCAAACCTTTCAATGGTGTCCAGTTCGTCGAGGAGACCCTGCAATGTCCAGTTATCGAAGAGACCGGTGTCCTGCATCTTCTTCTTTATGTAGGAAAGATAAATCAATGCGACAAACTCGACAAACAGCTTGCCGTTAAGTGATAGTTCTGAAGAAACCTGCATTCTACGGAAATTCAACCGGTCTTTAAGGTTCCCAAAACCCTTTTCCACTATGTCTTTACTACGATAGAGAGATAAGGCCTCGAAGGGATCGTTGACTTCGTTGGAAAGCAGCGCGAAATAGCCATAGTTTCTTGCCGCTTCACGCATCGCCTCCTCCTTCGGTGTGACTTTCCTGCCCCTTTTTGGTGTACTGGTAACGGTGAAGAATCTATCATAGTCCTTCATGCGGTATTCTTCACGCGTGTTGTTTGCCAAATCATTGTATAGTGTGGTCAGATAATCGTTCATCTCTGCCTGATCTTTGGCTGCCTTCTCGGGATTGTAGAAAAGATGTAAATATGCCCTCCTTTTCGAGCTGAATACGTCCCCTTTACTGGGTCTTTCCTGTTCATATTCCCACTGGATCGTCCGGCACAAGCCATATACTCCGAACTGGGGTTGAAGATTTGACCATAGCTGGAGGTTATCGCGCTCTTCTTCCAGGGTCTCTTTTACATAATTCAAATTCAGTTTGACACCGATGATGAATTTCTGGTGGTTCTTGAAGAGCAGGTTTATGTTCTCTCTGCTATAAAAGCCTCTGTCAAGAAGGACACTTACCTTTTTGTATCCCATGACATTGAATTCGGTCATAAGTTGCTTGACCGTTTTCACGTCTGTGATATTGCCAGGGAGCTTCCGGTAGTAAAAGGGAAGTCCAGACTGTTCACCGAAGAGAAGGGCCAGGTTGATTTGAGGTAGTCTCTCGTACTCTTTGTTTTTTCCCTTCTTTACCTGTCTCAGAGTCTCTGAATAACTGGAGATGGAAGTGATGTCAAAGGCCCAGTATTCTTTCTCAATTCTACGTCTGCCCTGCTTCTTGAAAAACATCATCCTCTCTTCTTCGGAAATAGATTGGAACAGCTCACTGCTGCGCTGTGATGGTATGTCTTCTCCATAAGGATGAACATGCAATCTCTGCCAATGTGAAAACCTACTGAGTGAGTTGTTCTCTTCGAGAATAAGATAATAGGCAATAGACAGAATCATTCTATAACGATCGGGGAAACACGCTTTCAAATCTGCCTCAACTTCTGTGATCTTTCCAACCTGATCGAGAAGATAGCAAGAACCATAGAAATCCCTGCGAATTTTGCTAATGGAAATTGGTCCGGGCTTTTTCAAGATATTCTGCTTCTGTTCAGTATCCTTCCTGTATGACCTGGTCGGTAGGATTTCTCCAGTGTCTGGATCCAGTTTGCCGATTAAGGTTCTCTTGGCTCTGGACTGTTGTTTTTCCTTGTCCCAATAGGCTTGGTTGTTGTAGACATATGTGATTCCAGTTTTCTTGTTCTTCTGATAGACAATCCCCATCTCCTCACCTCGTTACATACATTATAATATATAACGAGGCATAAACCTAGTGAAAACAACCCTAACTCAGTCTTTTCAACCCTTTACAAGGTTTTCATCGTTAGACTTTTCGGGAACTTAGGAT
>NZ_JFHL01000033.1 GCF_003664995.1 Mesotoga sp. BH458_6_3_2_1
GTGGGATATCATTGAGCGTTTCTTCTGACTTTTCTTCTACAGTCTCTTCCAATGGAATTGATTCTCGGGAATCAAAGGATTCTAGTTTTCGCTTTATGAAATTAAGTAGCCTTGCCTTTCTAGAAGTCTTGTAGGACTGATTCTGTCTGAGTGCATAGGGAAGGTCAGCGTTAGCTAGTTCATCGCTCACCGTAACAATCTGTCCATTGAGCTTTCTTCCACTTATTATTTCGTTATGAAAGCTGTCCCATTCATATTTGACCCATTTGGAATTAAGGTTTTCCTTCGTCGTTCCAACAACTACCATTACAAGTGCCTTGTCGAGTGCTTCTTCTATGACTTCTTTGTATGCTGCTTCTCCCAGTTCCTCAATCGAGAAACTGCTCATGAAAACTCTTATGGAATTCGCTTTTAGAAGCTCGTAAAGCTCCTTAGCAATATACCAGTCCCTTGTGTACTCATCATTTTCGTCCGATACTTTGCAGGATATGAATACTTGCCAGTCTTGCGAAGAGTTGCTTGTCATCATTACACCCCTTCGATATACCTACTGAAGTCCTGTCAACTCGTTCATCATCCGGCTATCTTGTTGCAACTAGTGCCGCTTGAAGTGTAACAAAAGTAATAATCTATGATCATTATTATACAATAATGTCATAAGCATCCAGTTTCATGAAAAAGGTTCTCACACTGGAATTCCTCCGGAGGTGGCTTGTTTGAGACTGAGAAAATGGTTGATTCTTGGTGCGGTTGCAGCTTTCATCTTCGTTCTCGGATTCTTCGGCTGGATGAGATTCTTCGATTTGGCCGGCAAAGATATGTCGGTTCTTGGATTGTTGGAAGCCACTCTCGGACTCTTCAGATGGAAGACATTTTTCCCAGGGTTTGCAAAAATTCTTAACCTAGGAGATTATGAAATTCCTTTGATCCTCGATATAGCAAGGATAACCGCTCCCTGGATAACTCTATTTGCATTCATAGCACTTGTGTTTTCTGTCGTTAGAAGCTTTGCGACATCCTTGAAAGTAAGGCTTTTCTATAGAGATCATGTTGTAGTTTTCGGTTGTGAAGAAACCTGCAAGTATCTTCTTAATTGCGTGAAAGCAGATTATCCAAGTAGCAAACTTGTATTGTTAAAGAACTCAAGTACACCGAGTTATGTTTGCAACACTTTTGAAGAAAATCCAGTCATTGTTGGGAATCTTGAGGAGACTGATATTCTGAATATCTCTGCGATCAATAGGGCCGCTCACATAATACTGGCAACTAACGACGATTCGATAAATATGCGATTGCTCAAGAACATCGAGCAGTTTTTGCTCAGAAAGAGTAAACGGAGTAGCACAGAGATCTGGCTTCAGATTGAAGACTTCAAATCATACGAGACTTTCAAAGGCTACAAAGGGGAGGATCCTTCTATAGGAATAGACGTTCATGTATTCAGCGTGTTTCAGAGAATGGCGGCACAGACGGTAGATAGTTTCAGCCCGGATCAGTTCATAGAAACAGCGGGAAAAGAACAAATCGAGATAGCCCTATTTGGACTTGAAGCTCTTGGGCAATGGATAGTTCTAGAGGCAGCCCAAATGTACCATTTCAACAATATGAAGAAGCTGAGAGTTACTGTGATTGACTGTGATGTTGATGAAAAGATCAGAGATCTACTAAGGATTTGCCCTTTACTAAACCGAGTGATTGACATCCAGTCTATCGATTTGCTTACTTTTCTTGAAATGGATGCTCCCAATTTGCTTTCGAATGTATCATTGTGTTTCATAACTTGGCCAAAGGTTCAGGAGATAGACTTCATATCAAGAAAGCTGAGGCAGCTCTTCTTCAAATCAGAAGAAAATCTGGAGATTCCCAAAATAGTGCTCGTGGACGTCTCATCTTACCAGGGCTCAGAGATAATGAAGGAGTCTCTTGATACTTTGAAGGCAATAGGCATTTCATGTTCTTGTCCAACTGGCATTTCAATAAAAAACGAAGAAGAATGTGATGATCTTGCAATGCAGATTCACAACGTCTATTCTCGCTTACCTCAGAAAGAGCTTGAAGTCGAATGGAGCAGAATGACTGACTACTTCAAAGATGAAAACCGTTATGCAGCACGGCATCTGTCTATGAAGCTAAGATCGCTTGGTCTCGAAGCCGTATCGACAGATGATCCAAGAGATCCCGCTAACTTCAAGGCGATCCTTCCTGAAAACGAACAGACACTTGCTCAGGTTGAACATAACAGATGGCTCGCGAGGAAACTCATAAATGGTTACGTCCATGGAAAGAAACTGGACAGAAAACTCAGAGACCAACTGAAAATACATGTTGACATACGTCCCTGGGAAGAACTGAGCGAGAAAGACAGAGAAAAGGATCTGGTTGTTTTGAGAAACATTGATAATGTCTTCAATGAAATCGGAAAGAAGATTGTTCCTTTGAAGCTATGATTTGTAGGAGGGGTAAGACTATGCCAGAAAAGTCACCATTAAGAATATTCATAAGTTACGGCCATGACGAATACGCCGAGCTCGCAGAGAGAATAAAGAACGATCTCAAAGAGAGAGACCATGAAGTCTGGTTCGACAGGGATAGGATTAGGCCGGGCGAAGACTTCGAGCTTTACATAGAGGATGGTCTCAAGTGGCTGACAGAGGACAAATCCAGAGCGAGATTCCTTTATCTCATGACTCCCCATTCAGTGAGAAGGCCGGACGGTTTCTGTCTGAACGAACTTACTTCCGCCATGATGAAAGAGCTCTCCATCTTCCCCGTTATGGTTCAGATGAGCGAACCTCCCCTCTCCATCTGCAGAATACAATGGCTGGATATGCAGGAGTGCTTCCCTTCATGTGAGAATACCCCCTATTCCGTCAAGTTCGAAAGACTCCTGGCCGCACTTGAAGACAGGAATTGGGACTTCGAAGGTTTTGAAAAGAACCTCCTGAAAGTGCTTAACCCCATTGATTTCGGACCGGATATGTTGAGACACCTGAAAGACTTCACCGGAAGAGAATGGCTAAAAAAAGAGATAGAAGAATGGCTTGAAGGAAAGAGGCCGGGAAGCAAACAGGTCTTCTGGATAAAGGGGAAGCCGGGTATAGGAAAGACGGCGATTAGCTCATGGCTCGCGAGCACGATGTACGAGGTCGTTGCCGTCCACTTCTTCAGAAGCGACTCCACAGAGAAGAGAGATCCGGTGAGGTTCATACACACACTCGTGTATTACTTGAGTACGCAGATTCCCGAATACAGAGAGCAGTTAGAGGTGTTGTCTCAACCAGTGGAGCATTATCTTGAAGAGTACAAAAACGATCCGAACGATCTCTTCTACAACCTGTTAATCCTTCCTCTCCACAGGGCTGGGATGAATGATAGAAAGGCTCTGGCAGTAGTGATAGACGGGCTTGACGAAGCCAGTAAAGAGAGCGGAGACAACGAGATAGCGAGGCTCATAGCCAGACAGCTGGAGAAGGCACCTTCCTGGTTGAAGTTCATAGTCACGAGCAGATCAGAAGCCGGGATAAACGCGGAACTCCAGGGAGTGACGAACCCCTGCGAACTCGACTCGGCCTTGGAGGAAAACGAAAAAGACATACGCGAGTATCTCAAGATGAAGTTGAAACCCTATCTGGAAAAGGTGATGGACGAGGAGAAGATAATACTGGAGATACTCCAGAAGAGCGAAGGGCTGTTCGTATATGTCAATGCCTTCATGAAAGCGCTCGAAGAGAAGGCTCTTACATTGAAAGATGTGGGTAACTTCCCCGGGAAACTCGGAGAGATATACTACACGTACTTCAGCAGCAAGTTCAAAGACGAGGACGATTACTGCGAGAACATCTCCCCGGTTCTTGAACTGATTCTCGCCACGGTAGAGCCTCCCGATATTGAATTGCTGTCTGAAGTTCTGGGACACAAAGAAACTCAAATCTTGAGAATAATCCGAAGACTGGGTTCTCTATTCGAGAGAAACGAAAACAGGATAATTCCCTTCCACAGCACGCTTACCGAATGGCTTGCAAGCGAGGACAGGGCATTTCGATACTATGTTAGCGAGAAAGAAGGGCACAAAAGACTTGCTGAATACGGGCTAGAGAAATACAGAAAGGTCATGGACAGAGAAGAATACGAGACTGATAAGGACTACGTCGTAAAAAACCTTGGAATCCATCTCTACGAAGCCGGAATGGATGAAGAGCTTGAAGAGTTGCTGAAAGAGACAGTTGAATCAAGCGAAGAGAAAGGCTGGAAGACCAGTGTCTTGTTCAAAGTCTGTGACCATGTAGTAGAAAGATACGATTTTGATAAGGAAGATAGGCTGAAGAAGATAATTATAGAGCTATCACCGTCTGCGATCGGCAAATCTCTGGCAGATACAATGAACGAACTTGGAAAAAAACACGAGAATAGGGGAAAGAGTCTCTGGTGTTTGTTTGTGCATGAAAAAGTACTGGCTGTTTATGAAAATCTCTTAGAGAAAAACCCTGAAGACGAAAATCTGCAGAGAAACCTGGGAGTGAGCCTGAACAACGTTGGCAGAATATACGAGAGTCTCGGCGAAGGCGAGAAGGCTCTCGAGTACTATATGAGATCTCTTGAGATAAGTGAGAGCCTGGTGAAGAAAGAGCCCGGGAGGACCGACTGGCAGAGTGACCTGGCAGCGAGCCTGAACAACGTTGGCAGAATATACGAGAATCTGGGCGAAGGCAATAAGGCTCTCGAGTACTATATGAGATCTCTTGAGATACGAGAGAGCCTGGTGAAGAAAGAGCCCGGGAGGACCGACTGGCAGAGAGACCTGGGTGTGAGCCTGAACAACGTTGGCAGAATATACGAGAGTCTCGGCGAAGGCGAGAAGGCTCTCGATTACTATATGAGGTCTCTTGAGATAAGTGAGAGCCTGGTGAATAAAGACCCCGGGAGGACCGACTGGCAGAACGACCTGGGAGTGAGCCTAAACAACGTTGGCAGAATACACGAGGGACTGGGCAAAGGCGAGAAGGCTCTCGAGTACTATATGAGATCTCTTGAGATAAGAGAGAGCCTTGTGAAGAAAGACCCTGGGAGGACCGATTGGCAGAACAACCTGGGAGCGAGCCTCAGCTATGTGGGCAGAATACACGAGGGACTGGGCGAAGGCGAGAAAGCTCTCGAGTACTATATGCGAGATCTTGAGATAAGCGAGAGCCTTGTGAAGAAAGAGCCCGGCAGGACCGACTGGCAGAGAGAACTGGGAGTGAGCCTGAACAACGTTGGCAGAATATACGAGAATCTGGGCGAAGGCGAAAAGGCCTTGGAGTACTATATGCGGGATCTTGAAATAAGAGAGAGCCTGGTGAAGAAAGATCCCGGGAGGACAGACTGGCAGAGAGAACTGGGAGTGAGCCTGAACAACCTTGGCAGAATATACGAGAATCTGGGCGAAGGCGAGAAGGCTCTCGAGTACTATAACAGGTTACTGGAAACAATGGAAAGCCTGGTGAAGAAGGAGCCCGGCAGGACAGACTGGC
>NZ_JFHL01000034.1 GCF_003664995.1 Mesotoga sp. BH458_6_3_2_1
TAGAGAATATACGAGTGGGGAATAAGACTAGACAGAAAGTTCTGGTTAATCTGGGGAGGGTAGATGATCTTCAGAACAGCGGCCAGATAGATAGGCTTATTGAAAGCCTGAGGAACTTCTCGACGAAAGAATGGATTAGGAAAGAAGCCCTTAATGTGAATCAAACCTATCTGTGGGGACCTGTTGTTATCTTCGAGCAGTTATGGAAGGAACTTGGTATTGAAAGAGTATTGAGGAGACTGCTGGGAGATACGGATGCCGTTAGCGATTACGTTGAGGCTATATTCGCTATGGTACTTAACAGACTTGTCGAACCGAGATCGAAGAGAGGAGTAGACAAGTGGGTAGCCAAGGTTTACAGACCTGAGTTCGAGCAGCTGAGTCTTCAGCATTACTACCGTGGACTGGATTATCTCGAGAAGTTCAAGGAAGAGGTGGAGGAAGAGCTATTCAGTAATGTGAAGACTCTCTTCAACTTGAATCTCGATCTAGTCTTCTGGGATACAACGAGCACGTACTTCCAGGGAGAAGGACCTGAACTTTCAATGTATGGTCGTTCCAAGGATCACAGGTCTGATTGCAAGCAAGTGATGATAGGTGTACTAATGACGAAGGATGGTTTCCCCGTTGCTCACCAAGTCTTCCCCGGAAACACAGCTGACATAGATACCTTCAAGATAGCTCTTGAGGATATACGAAGAAGATTCAACATAGACAGGGTTATAGTGGTAGCCGATAGAGGAATGATAAGCAATGGACTCATTGAGGAGATAGATAAGGCCGGGCTTTCATACATATTCGGTGTGAAGATGAGAAGAAGCAAGAGAGTTGAAGCGGTATTGAATCAACCCGGTGATTACGAAGAAGTGGAAGAGAATCTGAAGGTAAAGGAAGTTCTGTATGAGGGGGAGAGATACGTAATCTGTTTCAATCCATTTCAGGCAGAAAGAGACAGAATCAAGAGAGAAGAGATAGTGAAGAACCTTACGAAGAAACTTAAACAGGGACCTAAGAGTCTTGTGGGAAACAGAGGATACAGAAGATATCTGAGTATGCAGAAAGCAGATGTGAAGATAGACCAGGAAAAGATGGCTTCGGAAGTCAAATACGATGGCAAATACGTTCTAAGAACGAACACAAAACTAACCAATAGAGAGGTTGCTCAATCATACAAGTTACTGTGGAAAGTAGAGAGGGCCTTCAGGGAACTGAAGAGCGGACTCGATCTTCGCCCCATATACCATTACACAGACACGAGGGTGAAGGGACACATAATGATCTGTTTCCTTGCGCTTGTAATGGAGACTGCCTTATGCAGAAAGCTGAAAGAGATTGGAAGTACTTTCTCTTACGCAGAAATACTTGAAGACTTGAAAGAGATAAGAGCAGTTGAGATAACGATAGAAAACAAACGCTTTCTTGCAAGGACTGAAACGATGGGCAATGCTTACGACGCTTTCAAAGCACTCAAGATAAGACCACCGGATCTACTCAAAGAGATTGCATAACAGACCACTGTGGTGGTACGTCTGTTTTTCTTTTCATTTTTCCCCATGTTTAGCTGTTTTCAGATTCGTTGCTGTCAAAGTTGAG
>NZ_JFHL01000035.1 GCF_003664995.1 Mesotoga sp. BH458_6_3_2_1
ACAATGATAGCTGGCAGACTCTCAACTATTATTAGAGAGTGAAGACAAAGTTAAACACACGGGGGTTATCAGAAATGGCTCGTGAACCCAAGTAAAGAAATGATCTGTTAATAGTTTACAAGTGATGTTATTATCACAAGTTGTTATGGGTGTGATCCACATTGAATCAAGTTATTGTTAACAAATGAACAATTCCATCATGTTCACTATTTGACAAGCAGCAAATTGGTTTTCTGATTGCAGCGCTCTGTTAGATGCATTTCATCCGAGACTGCGATTACTCATTCCAAGTGTTAAGCCTGGCCTATGGAGGTGGGGGTAATGAAGAACAGAGTTTTCACGCTTTGTTTGCTGGTGCTTATAGCAGCTGTGGTGCTATTTATAACTGGATGCCCACCCGTTCCAAATACGCTTCCAACAATCACCAAAGTAAGCGGTCCTTCCGGAACAATATCCCAGAGCAGCAGTACATTCAGTTGGAATGGTAGTGATCCGGATGGAACAATAACTAAGTACGAATACAGAAAAGACGGAGGTAATTGGGTAAGCAATGGGACGAGCACAAGCTTTACATGGAGTGAATACTCTGAAGATTCCCACACATTCGAAGTCATGGCTCAGGACAACAAAGGCGCTTACTCCAACATAATAAGCTGGAGCTTTGAATATTCAGTAGGACCGGTGTTGTTAGAACAAATGATACGCGTCGAAGGTGGTACTTTTATGATGGGAGATACCTGGGGTGACGGTTGGTCCGACGAACTACCAGTGCACGAAGTAACACTTGCATACGACTTCGAGATTGGCAAATATGAAGTGACGTTCGATGATTACGATATCTTTTGCGAAGCCACCGGCAGTAGCAAACCTGACGATTGTGGTTGGGGGAGAGGAACGAGACCTGTTATCTATGTGAGCTGGCGGAATGCAATAGCCTATTGCAACTGGCTAAGCGCTAAGGCGCAGCTTCCAGAGGCGTATGATAATGATGGTAAACTATTGGACGGAACCGGCAACGTGACTACTGACATAACGAAGGTTATTGGATACCGACTTCCTACAGAAGCTGAATGGGAATATGCGGCTAGAGGAGGAACCCACAACTCAACCCACAAATATTCTGGCAGCGACGATGTGGAAAACGTTGCTTGGTACAGTGCCAATTCAGGAGAGACAACACACGAAGTGGGAACTAAGCAGCCTAATGAACTTGAGATATATGATATGAGCGGAAATGTGGGTGAATTCTGCAGTGACTGGTATGGTTCATACAAAGGATCTCCACAAACAAATCCATTCGGCAACAGTGGGATTGGGCTGGTGAATCGTGGTGGCGATTGGTTCCACAGTGCGGATCACGCTCGGATATCAAATCGCCCCCTCGCCTACTCACAAAACTACACAAGCCCCCATTTAGGTTTCCGGCTTTGCAGAACTCTGGAATCAGAAAACGCTGTTCCAACAATCACCAAAGTAAGCGGACCATCTGGAACTATATCTCAGAGTAGCAGTACCTTCAGCTGGAATGGAAATGATCCGGATGGAACAATAACTAAGTACGAATACAGAAAAGACGGAGGTAGCTGGGTAAGCAATGGGACGAGCACAAGCTATACATGGAGTGGATACACTGAAGATTCCCACACATTTGAAGTCAGGGCTCAGGACAACGAAGGCGCTTACTCGAGTACAGTAAGTTGGAGCTTTGTATATGATGAGGGTAATCAAGCCCCAACAATCACCAAAGTAAGCGGACCATCCGGGACAATATCCCAGAGTAGTAGCAC
>NZ_JFHL01000036.1 GCF_003664995.1 Mesotoga sp. BH458_6_3_2_1
TCCATGTTGTCTGTTCCAAGCTCCAAGCAATAACAGTGGCACTGCCTTTGAATACCCGCAATTTGGTGTTCGCTGCACGCCAACAAGATCCGCTTGTAAGAAGACGCTTTTCGCTGTAAGCTGAGGGACAAAGATCCCTCCCGCGTATCCCATGATGGTCAGAAACGAGATTACCTAGCAAAGAGCCATTCAAGGACCTTTTCGTTTTGGTATCAATAGCTCTCCTGGTGTTCGAACGCGGAGAACGGAGAAGGGTCAACCGCGTGCCGGTTTTTTCCTACCCACTCTTGAATGACTTCCCTTGCATCACAGAGATCAGCTATTGTGATCGATTCGCCGAGTCTGGCTTCGTAAAAGCTCTGCAGACTTCCCCCGAAAAAGCCGAATAGATCGAGGATCATACCGGCGATAATGTATCTTCTGCTTTGCTCTACCTTGTCAAGGTTCTCTAGTGCTTTGCCTGCAAGAAAGTAGTTTTTCGGAGTCCGGGGATCGAGCCTCAGCAACTTCTGAACCCATGCGAGGGCGTCGAGAGGCCTCTCGGTTTCGAGGTAAAGATAAACAAGTTCTTCCACAGCTTTCATGTTGTCTTTATCTTCCGAAAGCGCTGCCCTGAACATCAGTTCGGATTTGTAAGGCTTTTTGCGCTTCTTGTAGATCTTTCCGAGAAAGACCATTCCTTCTATATCGTTCGGCTTTCTGGAATAATGCTCCTCGATAAAAGATTCAGCCGTCTCCGTGTAATCGAAGAGATAGGAAATATGGCCTAGATCCCACAGCTCTTCATCGTTCAGTGTCGCCCATCGCTCGAATTCCCTCGCGACAGATACACCCTTTTCAGCCTTAGAAGAACATAGGTTGTCTTCTCCGTTTTCAGTTTCTTCTCGAACACTCTCCTTCTTTGCGAGATCGGTTATTATCTCGTGATAAAGTTTAAACGCCTCATTCCATCTTCCATCCAGAAGCAAAGCCAAAGTCTTGGCTATTCTGTCTTCCATTACATCACTCCTCTTT